>CAIYOV010000151.1 GCA_903927935.1 uncultured Bacteroidota bacterium
TCGTTTCTTGAATTTGTCAATTCTACCTGCGGTATCTACCAGTTTCATTTTACCGGTAAAGAACGGGTGGCTTTCGCTCGAAATTTCCAATTTAATCAAGGGGTATTCGTTGCCGTCTTCCCATTTAGTAGTTTCTCTGGTGTTAGCAGTGCTCTTTCCAAGCCATGTTTTATCAATAGAAATATCTTTGAACACAACTGTTCTGTAGCTTTCCGGATGGATTCCTTTCTTCATATCTTTTAATTTTGGGATGGCAAATATAGGTTTTGATTCGTAAAATCAAAATACTACTCTTTCTCCTCTATTAGTGCCCGGTTTTTCTCCGTGTAATAACTCTTTGCAGCCTTTTCAATAAATCCCAATACGCCTTCTCCGCCAACCTTCTTTTCCGAAGAGGTAACAAAGATTACGGGCAGTTCTTCCCATTCTTTCAGCAGCGCGTTTTTAAATGCCTGAATATTGGAAGTGGCTTCGCGGTTACCCGGTTTATCGGCTTTAGTAAAAACTACTACCAAAGGCACATGGTTTTTCCCCATCCAGCCTATAAATTCCAAATCTATTTTCTGGGGTGGCACACGTGAATCAATTAACTGGAACACATATAGCAATTGTTCGCGATGAAGAATGTAATTGCGAATCATATTGTTCCACTTATTCCGCATTTCTATAGAAACCTTAGCAAAACTATAGCCCGGCAAATCGACAAAATTGATATTGCCATTAATATCAAAATAGTTAATGGTTTGCGTTTTGCCCGGTGTTTTTGAAACCTTCGAGAGTTTAGTCCTGCCTGTCAGATAATTGATAAGCGAACTCTTGCCCACGTTTGAACGCCCGATAAAAGCAAACTCCGGCACTTCCGGCTTCGGACATTTTTCTACATCTACATAACTGGCGGTGTATTCAGCTGACTTAATCTTCATGTTGCAATGATAGTGAATAACAAGTGGTAATTCGTTGTTCAATTTAAGCGATTACATTTGCGCGCTTTTATGAGTAAGACAGTTACCCCATACAACGATACACGCGGCAAGAAAGAACAGGTGGAAGAAATGTTCGATAACATTGCACACCGCTACGATTTCCTCAATCACCTGCTCACTATGGGTATTGATATTACCTGGCGCAAAAAAGCCGTGAAGTATATCGGCAGAATTCAGCCCAAGATGATTTTAGATGTAGCCAGCGGCACCGGTGATTTTGCATTTGAAGCCCTTTCATTGAAGCCGGAGAAAGTTATAGGCTTTGATTTGAGCGAGGGCATGATGAAGTATGGAAGAGAAAAAGCAATCAAGCTCAGTGTTTCAAATGTGGTAGAGTTTGTAAAAGGCGATTCAGAGAAAATGCCTTTTGCCGATAATTCGTTTGATGCTATTACCGTTGGTTTTGGGGTGCGCAACTTTGAAAACTTAGAAGTTGGATTAAAAGAAATGCACCGGGTAATCCGCACAGGTGGTAAAGTGGCCATATTGGAAGCTTCGATGCCCAAGAACGCAATAAACCGCGCGCTTTTCAGTTTATACTTCGGAAAAATTGTTCCGGTGGTAGGAAAGTTGTTTTCGAAAGATGCACGGGCTTATAGTTATTTACCCGAAAGTGTTAAGGTGTTTCCTGAGGGTTTGGAGTTCGTGAAAATTTTAGAGAACATTGGCTTTCGAAAGGTGGATTGGCAACCGTTGACGTTTGGGGCTTGTGCTTTTTATACTATGGAGAAATAAATTCAGTACGCAGTACGCAATGGGCAGTTGGCAATGAAAAAAATACAAATTACAATCCTCTTATTAGTTGCAGTATTCTCACTTAAGGCTCAGTTCAACGAGTTTGAGTTGGGGAAAAAGGATGTTTACTTTGGTATAGCCATGGGTGTAAACGTTGGCGATTTTAAAGTTATTCATGCTAAGCAGCAGGCGACTAACGATTCAATACGGTATTTCAAACCAAGCTTTGGTCCGGGTTTTAATCTGGGTATTATCTGTAATTACCAGTTTCACAAATATTTCGATTTACGTTTTATTCCAACACTTTCGTTTTCCGACAAGGGAATTACCTACGAAGATTTGAACCACACAATCATCAAGAAAACCATCTCATCTATCTACCTCGATTTCCCTTTGCAGTTGCGCTTTAAGAGCGACCCCATAAAAGATTTTCGCGTTTATGTAATTGCCGGTGTGCGATACGATTTCGATTTGGCATCGAATGTAAAAGCGCGCAAGGCTGATGATATTATTAAGATTGGTAAGAACGATGCAGCTGCCGAATACGGTTTAGGGTTCATGATTTACTTCCCATACTTTATTCTTTCGCCCGAAATAAAAGTGAGCCACGGATTTATCAACCTGCATACGCCTACACCGGGCTTAATTTATTCGCGCACTATCGAACGGATGTATTCGCGCACGTTTACCCTTACCCTGAACCTGGAGGGATAATGCCTCTTTATAAAAAGATAAGCTTCGGTAACTTCGAAATCGCTCTGTGGCGAAATGAGGAAGACCTCTCCTTCTTTGAATCAAAGTTTGCTTCGCACCCCGAAATAAAAAATGAAAACAAAAAACTGCAATGGTTTGCCACGCGCCATCTGGTGAATGAAATGCGCGGAGAGTTTTCGGAGATTGAAAAGGACGAAGCAGGTAAACCTTTCCTGAAAAATTCATCGCAACATATTTCTATTTCGCATACACCGGTGTTTGCGGCTGCTATGCTGAGCAACCTTGCCCCAGTGGGCATTGATTTAGAAATGTTGAACCCCAAGGTAGAGCGCATTGCCCATAAGTTTTTACGGGAAGATGAAATTAATGCTATTCAAGCTGATGAGAAGATTGAGAAACTGATTTTGTATTGGAGCGCTAAAGAAGCCCTTTACAAACTGCACGGCAAAGGCGGAATAGAATTTATGACGCAACTGCTTATTGAGCGGTTCGAATTAAAACTTAGCGGAATCCTACAGGCCGAAATTGCGGGCATTGAACAGCCGCTGATAAACTTACAAGTTCATTACGAGTTTTTCGAAGACCACGTGTTGACGTATGCGATGGCGAGGTAAAAACTTCAAGGCATTTTTTTGCAATTTATAGTAGCTCTGTTTATTTTTATCGGGCAAATAACCCGGTAAAGCATGGAAGACCAAAATAAAGAAGAGCCTAAAAAGCCCTGGGATGAAACTATCAAATACGAATTTGCTACCGCCAAACGAAAGGAAGAGATTTTCAAAGCCACACTGGAATATCTTCACACCAACAAAAAGGTGCAAAAATATTTGCAGCAGTTCCAACCCGAGAATCTGGAACGAACCCTCGAATCATATGCCTGGCAGAAAGCCAGGTGGTTAGTTCAGAAAGATTATGACGAATACTGGAATGATTGGGCTCTGCTTCAGGATAAAAATAAAGCAGAGGAATGTCTTGGTAATATTCAGCAAAAAAAACTTTTCGATAAGCAATGCGAATGGAGGGCAGAAATATTTACTCATCCTGCCATTGAAGTAACAGCTGACTTTAAATATTGGGAATATAATGTGCTCAACTGTCCGTTCATAGACCCTATTACCAGTGAAGATATTGAACTTTATATTGAGTTTTTGAACACATATTTTGGCGAGAACCTGGCTTTCCTCGGTCATTGGCAGGACTATGATACTTATTGCACCGACCGTATTACGGTCGTGGGGCAAATGCATAAACATCAGGAAGAAGATGATGATGATGAAAGTGAGGACGATGAAAATATTGAGGAGGATTATGATGAAGATGAGGTGGAAGATGAAAACGAAATAGGAAAGCTAATGCCGCCATGGTATTTGTTTTGGGAAGAACGCAGGGGGGCTGGTAATTACCGGATGCTTACCGATATCCGCAAACCAAAAGAGTTGGTTTATTCGCGGCTTGCACACGAAGAAGAGCAGGAAATAGCAAGAAAAAAGTTTGAAGCCAATCCGCCCGATAAGCGTAAGAGTTTAAGCCTTTGGCAGAAACAAGATTTGATTCCTTTTATTGAAGAATACGAGGACCCTTCTCAGAAAGATGAGATATTGAAAGCCTATGAAGTAAACCAGCGTATTTGGTGGAATAAAGAAGAAGAAGATGCCATGTATTGGGTAAAAGAAGCCTGGGACGATTTGCGCGATTGCTGGGAAGCGTTTCCTATTGCTCCGGATATTACCGACTGGAAAGCAGCGCTGATACAAACCGCTAAAAACTGGCAACACCATAAATTAATCCGCCTGATACCCATAGTTTATGATGAATACCTTTTCCGTATGGAGACCGGTATTGAACAACCTTATGAACACAAACAGGCAACGGATTACCGAGCCTTTGCCGACCGCAGTAAAGCTGCGATTTTACGCGGCAGAGAATTAAAAGGAGAACCAAAGGATTTGAATTTTTAAGCTTTGTAGACCTAACAGTTAAACTACGAGTTTTTCGAAGACCATGTGTTGACGTATGCGGCAGGTAAAAGGAAGGTTTTTCGACCAAAGCAATCCCCGACAATGCTTCGCATGACCGAATCTCCCAAAAACCATCGCTTTTCATCAAAAACATCCATTTTTGGCTCTTTCAACATCTTCCATCCCCCTCGCGGACGCTTCCGACATGCCCGCGAACACTTCTGCCAACCTCGCGATGAGTTCCGTCAACCTCGCGACCGCTTCCGACACACTCGGAATCACTTCCGTCAAGTCCGCGAACGCTTCCGTCAACCTCGCGATGACTTCCGACAAGCCCGCGACCGCTTCCGTCAACCCTGCGATGACTTCCGACAAGCCCGCGACCACTTCCGATTTTGCCGCGGAACCTTCTGCTGATCCCGCCATGCTGTATGCCTTTGAGTATTATCCTGGTATTCTATTCGGCTGGTAAGTCCCCTTTAGGGGATTGAGGGGTTACATAGTCGGCCGGTAAATCACATTCCCCACGGTGCGGGCGAATTCTTTTTTCTGCTCAATAAGGAGTTTGTGCAGTTTCATGAGCTTCAACAGTTCGGTTTCATCTTTAGAATCTTTGATGCGCTGTTCAATTTTTTTGAGCTCCGAAATATTTTTGAACTGCTTGAAGCGCATAATGCCCGAAGCAATGTCTTTGATAAACACATCGCGCTTTTCGGGCACCACAATTTTGTATTTGTTATACCAGTTTTCGCTGATGGTATAGGGCTGCGCCAGAATTTCGATAGCGGTGTTGGTTATCTGCTCATCATTGTTGGCACTAAAAAAACTTTCAGGATACACATTGCCCTGCGCAAACTCGCGCTTGATGAGTTCGTAAAGCGGTTTGTATTGAGTAGATTCTATATTCTGTCCTTCCAGTTCTTCGAGCACATATTGCGCTACGGTGGTTTCATTCTCCTCCTCCCCTATTTTCCACGAGCCGAACTCGATTAGAATGCGCACAATATCGCGCTCCAGAATGTGCAGGTTAGAGGTGGCCTCGTTAAACTGCTCCTGATGAAATGTCTGCGGAAGTTCATCGAGTTTCTTTTGGTCCTGAGCCTGCTGTTTATCGGCTTCCAGTTTTTGTTCGCCCGCTTTCTTTCTGCGAAGTTTGTTGACCTCAGTAATCAGAATCTGCTCGCTGATGTCGAACAACTGGCTGCACTCCTTTACATAAACCGACCGGTGAATGGTGTCGGGAATTTTTCCGATGCTCTCAATAATATCGCGAATCAGTTCCGATTTTTTTATCGGGTCGTTCTTGGCCTCAGCCGCAAACAGCGATGCCTTGAAAAGTATAACATCCTTGCGGTTCTCCTTAATGAACTGTGCAAAAGCATCGGCCCCTACTCTCTTGACATACGAATCGGGGTCTTCGCTATCAGGCAATACCACCACACGCACATTCATTCCCTCTTCCAGAATTAAATCCGTTCCTCGCAATGCCGCTTTTATACCGGCAGCATCTCCATCGTAAAGCATAGTGATGTTGGATGTAATGCGCTTGATTAAACGAATCTGGTCGATGGTCAGTGAAGTTCCGGAAGAAGCCACCGCGTTTTCGATACCTGCCTGATGCAGCGAAATAACATCGGTGTAACCTTCCACCATCAGGCACTCGTCTTTTTTTCGGATGTCGTTTTTAGCGAAGTACGCACCGTAAAGAATTTTGCTCTTCAGGTAAACTTCACTCTCGGGTGTGTTTACATACTTTGGTGCTTTCTCGTCCTTCACCATAATGCGCCCGCCAAAGCCAACCACCTTGCCGGTCATGTTATGAATAGGAAACATCACCCGGTTGCGGAAGAAATCAATCGTGCTGTTTTCTTTAGGCGAAGTGAGCCCAGCTTTTTTCAAAACCTCTAACTGAAAGCCGTCCTTCAAAGCATGCTTGGTAAACACATCGTAGCCATCGGGCGCAAAACCCAATTGAAATTTCTCTATGGTGTGATTCAGAAATCCGCGCTCTTTAAAATACGCCAGACCTATTTTACCATTTTCGTTCTGCGTCATGTAATCGCTGAAGAACTTTTGCGCGGCAGCATTCGCAATGTGTATGCTCTCGACCAAGTTGTGTTTCTCAGCTTCCTGTTGCTTGGCTTCGTCCGATATATTTTCTTCTTCAATTTCGATGTTGTACTTCTTTGCCAGATAACGGAGCGCATCGGGGTAACTCATCTGCTGACTATCGGTAAGAAAAGAAACCGGCCCTCCGGCTTTACCGCAACCAAAACATTTGTAAATGTTTTTTGCCGGGCTAACGGTGAACGAAGGCGTCTTCTCGTTATGAAACGGGCATAAGCCCATCAGGTTCGCCCCGCGCTTTTTGAGTGTAACAAACTCGCCCACCACATCTTCCACGCGGGCTTCTTCGTTTATCTTCTGTATGGTAAATTTGGAAATCATGAATTCGGGGAGCCGAAAATACAAGAAATAATCGAACACAGATGAGCTTGATAATGTAACCGAGGAGTTGAACTAAACACCCTTTACATTTTTTCACATCCGCTTAAAACCCAATGTAGGCATGGGTTTCAACCACTCACTACTCGCCTCTCATCACTCACCCTTAAACCTTGGCACTACTTTCGAAATCATACTACCATATTTCTTCACCAAAAAATCAAAGGAGAAACATTTTATGAAAGGAGCAACTACACAACCGACAAACACTGAGAGCAAACTTGATTTGCGAGTTCAACCTGTCCGCTTTAATAAAATTAGAGTGCAGGTTAAAAAGGTATTTACACTCGCGGTTATCGCCCTTACAGTTCTAAGTGCTTCCGCACAATTCGGACAATCTATTCTTAACCTACGTTTGAACGATAACGCACCGTTCAAAGTTTTCATTGACGGACGGCAAACCGGGGGTGTAGATAATGTTATCCAGTTAAGCAATCTGCAAGGCGGAAACCATTTTCTGCAGGTTTATAAAATTGGTAGAGCTTCTGGCCATGGTCACGGATATGGACAAACGTTTAATGCATTTAGCGGAATGATTGTGCTCACTGCCAATGCGGAATCATGGGTGACCGTGTATCCGGAATTGCACAAAGTAAAGTTCGATGATATCCGCGCATTTATGGATCCTAACAATACAAACAAACTTGATGTTCGTTTGCCTAAGCCTCTTATTCATGAAAGATGTGAGAATGAATTACCAAACCACGCGCCTATTACACCAATTGGTCCGATGCCTATGTGTGCTGGTGATTTCAGCCAGTTGAAACAAACTATTACAAACGCAGATTTCGAAAATACACGATTAAGCATTTTCAAACAGGCGTTGCCGTATAATTACTTTACTACTTCGCAAGTGCGCGAGTTGATGCATTTGTTTTGGTTTGAAGGAACTAAATTAGATGTGGCCAAACTTGCTTACCCAAAAACAATTGACAGGAACAACTACTACTTAGTAAACAACGAATTCAGTTTCAGCGGCAGTGTTGATGAATTAGGAAACTACATTGCGATGAGATAGCCGCAAATAGTATTAAGAAAAAAGGCAACCGGTAACGGTTGCCTTTTTTTTATCTCTTCTTCTTTTCTACTATCAGTCGAATCAGATTTTCTTTAAGTTCAATCTTTCCTTCTTTGTATAAAATACCCACCGCCTTCTTAAAGTTCTTTTTGCTTATGCCCAGCACTTCGTGAATTACTTCAGGCGGAGTAACATCGCTCAGCGATAGAAATCCTTTATGCTCTTTCAGTTTTTCGAGCAAAATATCAGTTACATCTTTTGCCGCGGCAATTCCCTGTTTTTGCAATGCCACATCAATCTTACCGTCCTCACGAACTTTCTTTACATAGCCTTTTACATGTGTTCCCTTTTCAACAGGTTTAAAAATCTCGTTCTTGAAAAGTATGCCCCAGTGCTTTTGGTTAATGATAACACGGATTCCTACTTCGTTTTCATAGGTAATCAGCAAATCAACTTCATCATTCTGTTTTAACTCAACGTCTTTGTTCTTGATAAACTTGTTGAGGTTAGTGGTAGCTGCAATTCGTTTTGAGGCATAATCAAGGAAAACGTAAACCAGATAATACCGTCTAGGCTCAACGCGCTCTGCCTGCTCGCGGAACGGCAAGAACAAATCTTTCTCCAAACCCCAATCCAAAAATGCACCGATGTTGTTTATCTCTTTCACCAATAAATAAGCGGCTTCGCCAACCTGTGCCAACGGAGTTTGAGTAGTAGCAACCGGTCTGTCTTCAGAATCTTTATAGACAAAGACCTTCACATTATCTCCTTCCTTCATTTCGGGCATGATGTATTTGTTGGGAAGAAGCACCTCTTCCTTTACTTCTTCACCTTCTGTTTCTGTCAGATAAAAGCCGTTTTCGGTTCGTCTCAAAATCTGCAATGTGTTGTATTGACCAATATTCAGCATAGTGCCGCAAAGAAAAGATTTAAATTCGGCCGCATGAACATTCTTCTTCTCGAAACTTTCTTTACAGGCTCGCACAAAAAATGGGCAGAAGAATTTCAACGATTCAGCAAACACAACATTGAAATCCTTTCGCTTAGTGGGCACCACTGGAAATGGCGGATGCATGGTGGAGCTGTCACCCTGGCACAGATACAGCCGAAAGCAAAGCCGGAATTGATTTTAGCCACTGACATGATTGACTTGAATCTTTTTCTTTCACTCACGAGAAAATGGTCGCACAATATTCCTACTGCTATTTATTTTCATGAAAACCAATTGAATTATCCGTGGAGCCCTACCGATGCAGATGTGAAATTGCAGCGCGATAATCATTATGCATTTATCAATTATGCTTCAGCCTTGGCGGCTGACCATGTATTTTTCAATTCGCAATATCATCAGGATGCTTTTTTGAATGAACTTCCGAAATTTCTAAAAGCATTCCCCGACAACAACAATGCAGAAACAGTCGAAGCTATTCGAAAAAAATCTTCTGTGCTTCCGCTCGCACTTGATTTAAAAAAGTTAGACAAGCACAAACCAGCTACGATTGAAAAGCCAAACCGCGCTGTAATTCTTTGGAATCACCGTTGGGAATACGATAAAAACCCTGAACGCTTTTTCAATTCCCTATTTGAATTGCAAGAACATGGAATTGATTTTCGTTTAATCGTTTTGGGGGAGTGTTATGAAAAGCGTCCTGCAATTTTTGAAATAACCAAAGAAAGGCTGGCTGATAAGATTCTTCACTTCGGTTATGCCGAAACATTTGAGGAATACTGCAAATGGCTCTGGACGGCTGATCTATTGCCTATTACTTCTACACAGGATTTTTTTGGAGGAAGTATAATTGAAGCCATGTATTGCAACGTTATTCCATTCCTCCCTAAAAGATTAGCTTATCCAGAACATATTCCGGCCGAATTCCATTCTACTTTCTTCTATGACGAAGAAGATTTTACAAGCAAATTGCAGCGAAGGATTATGGATGTGAAATATCTACGTGTTATGGATACCCAGCAATACGCCCGCAAATATGACTGGGGTAATTTAATTTCAGTTTATGATGATTCAATGCTGAATATTACGATCCCATAACATGATTTTTATCAACTAAATCATGTTTCCATATTTCAATGAACCTTTTACATTCGCGCTTGTTTAGAATAAATCTAAATTCATTTATAATTCAAAATACATAGTGAAATATCTCTGCTGCGCGCTTCTTTTTTTAGTTCTCTATTCCGCTTCTTATGCTGAAGGAAGTGAACAATCTCGCATTTTGGTTCATACGCTTAATTACATCAGCCACGATTATGCATTTGCCGTAAAAGATGGGAAAATTATTAGTGATGACGAATACAAAGAAGAACTTGAGTTCGCTGAAGCATCATTAAAATATTACAGACAATACTCCTCCGGCTGGAATGATAAGGATTCGGTCGCTATCGGTATATTAGTTAATCAGTTATATAGCCTTATCAATAAGCGTGCAGAATTTCAAGAAGTTTCAGCATTAGCTACCGAAATCAAAAACAAAGTAATAACTGCATCGGGTTTAACCATAATACCTTCAAAATATCCGAACCTGCAAAACGGTAAAATTGTTTACCGAACAGAATGTGCAAAATGCCACGGCAATAACGGTTCCGGTGATGGAATAGAAAGAAAGGGTTTAGACCCGAAACCAAGAAATTTTCTGGATGATGTAAGAATGAAAACCATTTCACCGTTTACAGCATTCAATACTATTCGGCTGGGAATTGAGGGCACCGGTATGCTATCTCATACTATGCTTGATGACAACCAGGTTTGGGATGTTGCATTTTATATTGTATCGCTCAGGTATGAGCCTTTAAGTAATAATCCATTTTTGAAAGAAGAAGCAACACAAAATTTTCTTGACTCAATTTCCATAGGAAGAATTTCAACAACCAGTGATGAACAATTTGTGAATTCATTACATATAAATGATACGATAAAAGAAAAATTATTACTGGCTTCCATCCGTTTACATCAGCCTGCGAAAGATGAAAATGAATTCATCAATACCTCATTAAAATATTTGGATGGCGCGATGGAACTTTATGAAAAGGGAAAATATTCTGAAGCGTCTCAACTTGCAGCTTTATCCTATTTAGAAGGCATCGAGCCAATCGAAAATCAATTAAAGGCAACTGATCCTGCATTGATGAATAAACTGGAAGAACAAATGCAGCAACTCCGTAAAATGCTCGATGAAAACCATTCTCTCATCGAGGTAAAAGATTCTGTCAATTCAGTTCGTATAACCATTGGCAGTATTAATGAGGTTCTTAATCATAAAAACTATTCGTTTTGGCTCGCTTTCTTACTGGCAGCTTCAGTGTTACTGCGCGAGGGGTTGGAAGCATTCCTTGTAATCATGGTTATTTTATCTGTGTTAAAAGCGACCGCATTAAAGAACTATAAAATATGGATTCATAGTGGCTGGGTAAGCGCTGTGCTGGTTGGTGTTGCCCTTTGGCTGTTTGGTGAGAGTTTAATGAAAGAACAACTAAAGCACGCTGAATTAATTGAAGGAGTAACATCAGTTATTGCAGTGCTGATGCTTTTATACGTTGGCTTTTGGCTGCATGGGAAAACCGAAATAGGAAAATGGAACGAATATGTAAACAAAATGATGCGGGGAATGGTGAGTACAGAAAGTTTGGTAGGTCTTGCCGGACTTTCCTTCTTTGTTGTTTTCCGGGAAGTTTTTGAGTCTGTACTTTTTCTTTCTGCACTAAATATTGAATCGAGCGGAAAACAAAGTAACGCAATTATGCTGGGCGTGGTAGCAGCATTTTTAGTGGTCATTATTCTTGCCTGGCTTGTTTTACAGTTTTCAACCAAGCTTCCAATTCAAAAACTTTTCAAAATATCTTCTTTTGTAATGGCTTTGCTGGCGATTGTATTGACAGGAAAGGGAGTGCATTCATTTCAAGTGTTAGACTATATACCTGTTCATGCACTTCCTGTAATGCGCATAGAACTACTCGGAATTTTCCCCACCCTGGAGAGTTGCGGAGCACAAGTTATAGTGCTGTCAATATCAATCCTGATTTGGAATCTTACTAACGGCACAAAAAAGGAATAGCGACAACATGTTCTGCTGTCGCTATCCCGCAAAATATCTGGTTGATTAAGTTACTCGGCTAAAGCTTTGTCGATAGCTTTCATCACTGGTTCATCATTTATAGAAGTTCCCGGAGCTACCGAAGTTATAACTGTTCCATTTTTACCAATTAAGAATTTTTGAAAGTTCCATTTAACCGGAGCATCTATAACTCCGTTTTCTGATTTTTGGGTTAGGTAGGAATAAATTGGAGCTATTTCCTTTCCTTTCACCGAAATTTTGGAAAACATGGGGAAGGTTACCGCATATTCTTTGGTACAGATCGGAAGAGCACACGTCTGAACTCCAGTCA
>CAIYOV010000152.1 GCA_903927935.1 uncultured Bacteroidota bacterium
TGAACTGTTCAAGTTGCTTAGAGAGGGAGTTGATGGCTAACATTGCGAACGGCTTCTGTGAGCTAATGACGTCTGTTAGTTTCCATCTTCTCCTTTTCCTTCAGCGATGAATTAATAAAAACAATCTATTATTCTTCTCGCTTCTTGAATGCAAGCATAGGATGACCGTATATGTTGCCATAATACACACCCGAAATTTTATCAGGCAATTCTTCATATAACGGAGTATGTGATTTGGGTAAATTATTTATGGCAGAAGGCAGCAAAGCAGCATGAGCTTGTTTAATGTTACCCGTATAAGAGTTAGTGGGCGTTTTACCTGTATGGTAGTTATGAGATGGTTGTATGGTTTCCTTATTACAGGAAGAGAAGGCAATAACCAAGATGGTGGCAAACAGAGAGGAAATAAATGCTTTCATAAAAAATGACTGAGCCCATAAAACGCATCGCTGTAAAACTTATTGCCTACCCAAACAACTCCTCCATCAATTGCTGCACCTTGCTGAGGTAAACAATTTCGATGTTGAATTTTTTAGTGTCAATCTTCTGATTGAATTTGCTGATGTATATTTTATCAAAGCCCAGTTTATCGGCCTCGCCAATGCGTTGTTCAATGCGGCTTACCGCGCGCACCTCACCACTTAAACCTACCTCGGCCGCAAAGGCGACTTTAGAAGGAACCGAAATATCGTTGTAAGAAGAAGTAAGAGCCGCCACCACCGCCAAATCAATAGCGGGGTCCTCAACCCGCAGCCCGCCCGCAATGTTCAGGAAAACATCTTTGGTGCCGAAGCGAAAACCAGCGCGTTTTTCCAACACGGCTAAAAGCATACTCATTCTTCGTCCGTCAAAACCGGTGGAGCTGCGCTGAGGTGTTCCGTAAAAAGCGGGTGTAACCAATGCCTGTGTTTCAATCAGGAAAGGGCGCATGCCTTCCATCATACTTCCAATGGCAATGCCGCTCAGCTCTTCATCGCGCTGCGTAAGCAGAATTTCGGAAGGGTTAAGCACCGGTCGCAAACCTTCGCCCACCATTTCGTAAATACCAATTTCGCTGGTTGAGCCAAAACGGTTTTTGGTAGTGCGAAGAATCCGATAGGTGTAATTGCGGTCGCCTTCAAATTGCAACACGGTGTCAACAATGTGTTCAAGCACTTTCGGTCCGGCAATCATACCGTCCTTAGTTATATGCCCGATTAAGAAAACAGGGATAGAACTTTCTTTGGCAAAGCGCATCAGCTCGGCAGTGCACTCGCGCACCTGGCTAACGCTGCCCGGTGTGCTCTCTACATAAACCGTGTGCAGCGTTTGAATTGAATCTACAATAATTATATCCGGTGCCAGTGCTTCGGCTTGCTTAAAAATTTGTTGCGTGTTGGTTTCGGTCAATATATAACACGAATCGTTTTTGATGCCTATCCGGTCGGCACGGAGTTTTATCTGCCGGTCGCTTTCCTCACCGGTTACATACATCACCTTTAATCCTTTCAGGTTTAAAGCCAGCTGCAACATCAGGGTAGATTTACCGATGCCCGGTTCTCCGCCAATCAGAATTAAACTGCCCAGAACAATTCCTCCACCGAGAACGCGGTTCAGTTCGGTATCCTTGGTGTCAATACGTTTTGTTTCCAGTTCGTGAACATCTTTAATAGAAACCGGAACGGCCTGTTCGTTTTTCTTTACCGCGTAGCCGCGTTTTTCTTTCAGCTTCTCTTCATCTTTGTCTACTATTTCTTCGGCATACGTGTTCCACTCGTTGCAGGTGGGGCATTTGCCAATCCACTTAGGCGACTGGTTGCCGCAATTCTGACAGAAATAAATGGTTCTGCTTTTACTCATAACGACTGCAAAATAAAAAACCCGAACGCAATGTAACTGCGTTCGGGTTTTAAACTGTCAAACAATTTATCAATTAATAATCTTGAATTCGGTGCGTCTGTTTTTAGCGCGGCCCTCTTCATCGTCTTTGCCGTCAGGTTTTGTATTCGGAGCCACCGGAACAGTTTCACCATAACCTTTGGCGGTAACTCTTTCTTTAGCTATTCCCTTTTCGGTGATTAAGTAGTTGGTGCAACTCTCTGCACGCTTCTGGCTCAGGTCCAGGTTGTATTTATCAGAACCCTTTGAGTCGGTGTGAGAACTTAACTCAATAACGATTTGCGGATTGTCTTTTAAAATATCATACAAAGTATCGAGTACCGATTTAGAAGCGGCAGTCAAATCCGATTTGTCGAATTCGTAATAGATATTGTTGAGCGTGTACGCTTTGTTCTTTTCCATCTTCTTTAAAGAAAGATTAAAGGTCAGTGTATCGCTGTTCTCGCGTCCGTTGGTGTTGAATGTTTGAACGGCAGCAAAGTAATCTTCTTTAACCGCAGATAATTTGTAAGATTTATCAGGTAGCAAATCGAAGAAATAAGTTCCGTTAGCCGAGTTGTAAGTTTTCAAAACAGCTCCGGTAGCTTCATCAAAAAGAGTAACAGGCTGGTTGGTGATTAACTGATTGGCAGTATCGGCATTCAGTAAAGTTCCTTTAACTGCCAGATAAATTTTACGTCTGTAAACCTGGTAAATATCATCGCAGCAGGTTTCGCTTTTCAAACCGTATCCACCGGGGCGGTTCGAAACTACAAAGCCGTATTCCTCTTTCTGGTTCCAGTTAAAATACATATCGTCTGCACTAGAGTTTACCGGCAAGCCAAGGTTCTCCGGTTCGCTCCATTGTCCGCCTGTGCACTTCGTTTTAAAAACATCGTACCCGCCAATGTTCACGTGTCCGTTCGAACTAAAATAAAGGGTGTTGGTTTGCAGATCATAGAAAGGGGTCAGCTCATCACCGGTGGTGTTTACAGCGGTTAATTCTTTCGCTCTTTCAAGGCTGCCATCTGCATTCAGCTTTGCATAAAACAAATCCATGCCTTTACCCTTGTTACGGTCCGATACAAAATAGAGCACATCTTCTCCGGCTTCGTTCTTTCCTAAAAAAGGTTCGGTGTTAGTCGCTCCCTCGGCATTTATGCCGGCATCTAATTTTATGCCTGCCACCCATCCGCTGTCACCCAAAAAGCTTTTATAAATATCACAACGCATCTGCTGGTAATCGTCCTGCAAACATTGTGTGTAATACATGGTTTTACTGTTAGCGGTAAAGGTGCTGTTGCCTACATGATAAGCCAGGGTGTTCACTTCACCTTTAACAGGTTCGGCTTTCGTCCAGGTGTTGTTGTTGGTATTACCCAAACGTTTAGAAGAATAGAGTCTCGAAAAAGTAGAATACTTTTCTCTTTTGCCTTTCAGAATCACGCTATCAGAAACCCAGGCGCTGAAATAAAGTGTGCGGTCGTCTTTTATTACCGGGGCATAATCGGTGAACGGCTGATTAACGTTGGTATCTAAATGCGAAACTCTTGTTTCGCGAAACGTTTTATCGTCTCTTAGTTTTATACCAAGGTCGCAGCCTGCTTCTTCGCGGACAGCTTTCTTTTTAAACTCATCCAGTTCTGTACCGCTCTTCGCAAATTGGTTGAATTGCTCAAAGGTGAGTTTGGCTTTTTCGTAATTCCCCAGGTATTTATTAGTAAGGGCCAGTTGATAAAGGGCGTAAAGATTTTCGTGTTTTTCATTGTCGAGTTCCACCAATGACTGATAATATTTGTTGGCGGTTTTATAGTCGCGGAGGGCAAAGTTGCCATCTGCAAGCGGCTGATTAAGGTAAATGGCTTTAGGGTTTTTAACCAGCGCGGCTTCGTAATAATGAATTCCGTTGTAAATACTTCCAATGGCAAAAAGCTGGTCGCCCAGTTTCTTATTCTGTGCCCAGCTTATGTCCTCAGGCTTGGGAAGTTCTTTTAATTTTTCCTGAGGCTTTAAATTATCGTTTGCTTTTTTCTGGGCTTCAGTTTTTTCCTGTCCGTAAACAGCCGAAAGGGTTGTAACCTGGAAAAGAAAAAGAAGAACTGCTATCGGGAAAATTTTTGACTTCATATCATGAATTAAAACTTGAATCATATAAAGAATGAGAACCTGTTAGAACCGCGGACAAACCAGCGAGTTCTTGAAATTGTAATCTCTGCGTTTAATTGTGTACCCCAGCATAATTTCCAATGCGCCTACTCCCTTTCCAGCATCTTTCAGTTTCGAAAGTGTGGCATCGTAACTTACTGCAATCTTGAAACCTTTAACATCAAAACCGGCATACGGAATAATGGCATCAGCATTTGTCCCGCTCGTGCCGTTTATTTTTCCGTGAGGGTTGATACGATTGTATAAACCGATAGTGATGGCCATATCGTAAGTTAAATCAACACCAAACCCAAGCCCTGTGTTCAACTGATTACTTACACCTTGCTTCATGAAAAGAATAGAAGGTAATACGTGATATCTGTTCCCAATTTTAAAATCTAATCCGGTTTGCAAACTCAGGCGCCAATACAAATCGTGTTTCTGGTTGGCTACAATATCGTTTTTCGGGCTGGTAACGTTATAAAACGAAGCGCCTGTATACATCGAAACCTTTTCTGCCAGCTTGCCGTACCATAGCAAACCAAAATTCAGATTCAGGTAACCTGTTTTACTCTTTCCAATATTCTCGTTGCTTGAAGTGCTGCTGTTAAACTGACTGGTTTGGTCGAACTGATTAGCAAACTGAAAATTTGCTGACTTAATGGTTTCGTGAGTGAACCCTATTTGAAAACCTGCTGACAGGCGATGGTTCTTATTTTTTCCAAGTGTCTTGATATAAGAAAGAGACGCCTGCGCTATTACCGTACTGAATGTATTGGCTCCTGATTGGTCGCTGGCAATAAACAGACCCACACCAAAGGCATCGCTCTTAAAGGCAACCGGCATATCCAAACTAACTGCAGAGGTCATAAAAGCCGGTTTGCCAAAACTGTTACCCGTTGCACCTGTGAACCATTGGTTGCGGTAATTAACCCCAATGCGTGCTACCCCGGGAGTAAAACCGGTAAGGGCAGGATTAGTAATTAATGGCGCATTGTAGAACTGCGAATAGTGAATGTCCTGCGCAAATACTAGCGAACAAAGAACACTTGCAAGTAAAAGAGAGTATAGTTTTTTCATGTTCTTACTAATTTAAACTACCACAGCAACGATAAATTTCCGGAAACCGCTTTAACCTCCCCGGTAGCATTTACTTTCACACTAGCGGTATAAACATAATTGCCCATGGGCTGTAACTTGCCAAAATAATTTCCATCCCAATTATCTTTTCCATCGCGCTGGCTGTCGAACACCGGTTCGCCCCAACGGTTAAATATTTTCAAATCCTGCAGCGTAACAAGATGCGTGTTGTTGATAATGTGAAAAGTTGCATTCTCTGTATTAGAACTGCCCGGGTTAAACACGTTCGGGAAATTGAAAACATGTTCCAGCTCTTTTGAGTTAATCAGCACATGTGGCTCCTGACCGTTGTCCGTCCACAAAGTTCTTGTTACACCGGAAAGCGGAGTGCCTGAGATTAAACTAGTTTGCATTAAATCCTGCCACTCAGGAATATTCTGCCATCTGCCTATCGAATTCCAAACACCATCTGCTGAAGCATTGTAATAAAGAGTTAAGTCAGCCGGTGTTGTAGAACCTATCTGTTTGATGTAATGAAAATACTTTGTGTTTACGCCCGTTACGTTTCCTGCTTTGGTATTTACATCATAACCCTCTCCACTGGCATCGCCATAGTTCATTCTTACTGCAAAAGTTTGCGCATCCGTTGCTGATGGCTTTATATCCACCGGACGGTAAAGAATGCCATTATCATTCCATCCGGTTGGGAACAGATACGCATCGGTAGAATTGGCAGCGCGAACCAATCTTCCCACACCGGTACTGCTTACAAAACCATTTCCGAGCGAAATAGCCGCAGATGCAGGATTAGTAACCGACATTTTAAAATCTCCGGTAGCAAGTTCGCAATCATTCAGCGCCAGCAAATGGTTCACGTTGGCATCAAGTGTTTGTGTTTTTACGGCATTAAGGGTTTCTAAAGTAAGATCGTGAAAAGAGGTAATCTGCGAACCGGTAATAAGTTGAGTATTGCCACTTAACCGAACATTGCTTTGGTCGGCAGTAAATACATCATTGTTTTCCCAATCGCCATACACAATATACTCTCCGGCCGAGTTACCACCGGTTGCCAGACTGCCGTTTCTGAAATATCCCTTTACTGTTGTGTGACCCGCATTACTGAATAACCCTGCAGCATTTTCAACTGCACCGTCTACATATAAAACTCCTCCGCTGCTTACAGCTACATTTGCTCCGCTATTGTAAAACAGCTGCGCCTTAAGCAAGCCCGTTTGTAATGTTACACAACCTAAAGCAACCCAATATTTGAATTTCATAAAAGATAAATTGAGTATTTCATACCAACTGAATCCTATTTTGTTTGATTATCCTTTTTAGCACTGTTCTGCATAACCGGTTTAATATTCTCTGTTTCGGTAGCCCGCTCTGCATCTTTATTTGCTTTAGGGGAAACGGATTGCTTGTTAGCCCCACCGTTCAGTAGATTTACAGGCACCAGTTTTGAATAATCTTTTGCGCTTTCAGGAACAGGCCTGCCGTTCTTATAAGGCGACAAAAATACAGGCTGTTGACTATATGCATTTGTGCCAAACATCAAACCGATTATTAAAATGAATATGCTTTTCATAGCTCCTTATTCTCGAATTACTGAATAATAAAAATCTGCATCACGCCTTGAAGAACGGTAGTGTTATCACCCCCAATGGTTGCATTTGAACCCCCACCAAGCCTTGCCTGAACAGTTATTGTATAGCTTCCGGCAGGAAGTATGTATGAGCCAGATGTTGTGGTTGCATAAACACCCATTGACCAAAATGCAAAAGCCCCTACTATGCCAGTGTTATTTATCGCATTCAGTCTTTTAAATCCTCCGTCTGCAATCCAGTTGCCATTAATATGGATAACCACGTCCGATATAGAATAACCTCCCGTAGTAGCTGAAGTAGTTTGAATGCCACCGTCAGTCATTACAAAAATTTTGGCAGGACTGGTTAATGTAATGGTTCTGCTTAATCCAGGAAGTGTTTGAAAAGTAGCGCTGGTGACGGTTACAGCAGATGTTTGATTATCCTGATAATTCACCCAGCTAGGACCGGTTGGTCCGGTAGCACCGGCAACTCCCTGTAATCCTTGAATTCCTTGTATACCCTGTGCTCCCTGTACTCCTTGAGGGCCGGTGGCTCCATTAGCACCTGCAACTCCCTGAGGGCCTTGTGGACCTGTGGCTCCATTCGCTCCTGCCACACCCTGCGTTCCCTGAGGACCAGTAACTCCGTTGGCTCCTGCAACACCCTGCGGACCGGTTGGTCCTGCGGGACCTTGAATTCCTTGAAC
This sequence comes from uncultured Bacteroidota bacterium, assembly GCA_903927935.1. Classification (GTDB taxonomy): domain Bacteria; phylum Bacteroidota; class Bacteroidia; order Chitinophagales; family LD1; genus Bog-950. The sequence continues at coordinate 7,378 of CAIYOV010000152.1, forward strand.
TCCATTGGCACCGGTAGACCCCTGAACACCTTGAGGACCAGTCGCGCCATTAACACCGGCAACTCCTTGAGGTCCTTGCGGACCTGTTACCCCATCAATACCTGTAATTCCCTGCGGCCCTGTTGCGCCATTCGCCCCGTTAGCACCCTGTGGTCCTGTTGCACCTACTGCTCCTTGAGTTCCCTGTGGACCGGTTACTCCATCAGCACCGGTTGGGCCTTGAGGACCTGCCGGTCCTGCCTGACATAGCGAAATCCAGGATGTAGAATTGAAATAGTAAAAACATCCTAGGTTAGTATCATATACCATCAAACCGGTAGCGGGTGATGCAATTGCATTTCGCTGTGCGGTGGTTAATCGGGGAATAAGAACTCCCTTATCGGTTGCTGTAACATCCAGCACAGCAGTAGGGTTCGGGTTAGTGGTTCCGATTCCAACATTATTGTTTTGTGCAAAAACAGATGACGTTGAAATAATTGTAAACAACAGCATTGCTGTGTAATAAATTTTCTTCATGGTAATAAAAGTTCTAAGTGTGTCAGGTAAAAGAGAACGCAATCTAGAA
>CAIYOV010000153.1 GCA_903927935.1 uncultured Bacteroidota bacterium
TAATTGACTACATTCGCGCCTCCTTAAACAAAAATATGCGCAATCAGAATATTAGAAACATCGCCATTATCGCTCACGTTGACCACGGCAAAACTACTCTGGTAGATAAAATTCTACATCAGTGTTCCCTCTTCCGCGACAACCAGCAAACCGGTGAATTAATTTTAGATAACAACGATCTTGAAAGAGAACGCGGCATTACCATTCTAGCTAAGAATGTTTCGGTGGAGTACAAAGACATCAAGATAAATATTATAGATACTCCGGGCCACGCGGATTTTGGCGGTGAAGTAGAGCGTGTGTTGAACATGGCAGATGGAGTTCTTTTGCTTGTAGATGCCTTCGAAGGACCAATGCCGCAAACACGCTACGTGCTTTCAAAAGCGTTGGCACTAGGTAAAAAACCAATTCTGGTTATTAATAAAGTAGATAAAGAAAATTGTCGTCCTGAAGAAGTACACGAAAAGGTTTTTGACTTGATGTTCCATCTTGATGCCACCGAAAATCAGTTGAACTTTCCAACCGTTTACGGTTCGGCTAAGAGGGGCTGGATGGGTGCTGATTGGAAACATCCGGCAGAGGATGTAACATTCCTGCTTGATGAAATTATCGGACACATTCCTGCTCCGCTAATTGCTGAAGGCACGGTACAGATGCAAATTACTTCGCTTGATTATTCTTCGTATCTCGGTCGTGTAGCTATCGGAAGAATCACTCGCGGAAGTATTACTTCGGGTCAGCAGGTGATGTTGATGAAACGCGATGGCACCAGAGTAAAATCGAAAGTGAAAGAGCTGTATATTTTCAGCGGACTTGGAAAATTGAAAGTTGACAAGGTAAACTGCGGAGATATTTGTGCGGTGATGGGCGTGGAAGGCTTTGATATTGGCGATACCATTGCTGATATTGACAACCCCGAGTCAATGATTCCAATTCATATTGATGAGCCGACTATGAGTATGATTTTTACCACTAACACCTCACCGTTTTTTGGAAAAGAGGGAAAGCACGTTACCTCTCAAAAAATTCGTGAGCGCTTATATAAGGAGTTGGAAAAAAATCTTGCGTTACGTGTAGAAGATACCGAAGCACCGGAGAAATTCAACGTGTTTGGTCGTGGTATTTTGCACTTGAGCGTTTTGATTGAAACCATGCGCAGAGAAGGATATGAGTTGAGTATCGGAAATCCGCGCGTGCTGGTAAAAGAAATTGACGGAGTAAAATGCGAGCCGATAGAAGTTCTTACCATTGATGCACCGGAAACCGTAGCAGGGAAATGTATTGAGCTAGTTACCCAGCGCAGAGGCGATATATTGGTGATGGAGCCCAGAGGCGATATGATGCACATTGAGTTTGAGATGCCATCGCGTGGGTTGATTGGTTTAAGAACTTTAATTCTGAACACTTCTGCCGGTGAAGCTGTAATGGCGCATCGTTTTAAGGAATACCAACCGATGAAGGGTGATATCCCGGGCCGTATTAACGGAACTATTCTGGCGAAAGAAGCAGGCCGTGCAACTGAATACTCAATGGATAAACTGGCTGACCGTGGTAAATTCTTTATTGCGCCAGGCGTTGAAATTTACGAAGGACAGATAATTGGTGAATACACCAAGAACGGAGATTTAGTAGTAAATATAGTGCAGGCAAAACAGCTTACTAACTTCCGCGCTGCCGGAACTGATGATAAATCGAACCTGCCACCACCGGTAAAAATGAGTTTAGAAGAAGCTATGGAATATATTCAGGAAGATGAGTATGTAGAAGTAACTCCGGTTTCAATCCGGCTGCGTAAAATTTATTTAACCGAGAACGAGCGCAAGCGATTTGGTAATAAGGCATTGAGTATGTAGAAAAAAGAAAGGTGGTTCAATTGAACCGCCTTTCTTTTTTATGACAACTACATAAATCTTACTTTTTAAGCGAAATATCAAAAACACCCGAAGTAATCTTGTAACATTTTGCGCTGTTACCAGTTGTCTTGTTTAACACTTTAACTGTTATTGTCACATCGTTAGTAAGAGCCGGTTTAAGTTCTAATCCATTAACAGATAAAACAGCTTCAGTTGCACCAGTTGGTAATGTTTGCACATAAGCAATTTGGTCACCATCGCCTGAAGTACCTGCTACTTTAAAATATACTTCAACGTTTAATATTTCATCGAGATTTCCAGTAGAACTTACAGCTTTAATTCCATCTTTAAGTTTAACAGAGGTTGCTTTTGCAGGGTCGCTATAACCGGCTGCAGTTAAAACTGCAGTTATCTCAGCATGGCTAACATTAAAAGTAAAAGTTTGGTAGCCCTGATAAATATTTGATACTAAACACACTTCCTTATCACCCAAATTGTAAGAAACAATTACCGGCTCTTTTGTACAGGAAGAGATAGAAAATAGTAACACAAGTGAAAGGGAAACGAACGTGAGAGAAATAATTTTTTTCATTTGGATAGTTTTTGGTTATAAGTAAAAATAATTTTTTGCTGTTATATATAGCAAGAAAATTTAGTCAGGGATATTTTATTGAATTTAAATAATCTCTACCTGCCTTGCTACTTTCTGAAGAATTTCAAAAACAGTTTCTGCCATTACATTTTCGCTGTCGAGTGTGGGGTTTATTTCTGTAAATTCTAAACAGCATACCCTTTCATTTTGTACCAACTCCAGAATTATATCCGCAGCTTCCCGTTCGTTAATTCCTCCTTTTACCGGGGTTCCGGTTCCTCTGGAAATACTTGGGTCGAGAGCATCTACATCAAATGTGATATAAATTTTATCGCAGTGTGAAAGATGTTTCAATGCCTCGCGGCAAATTTTTGTAACCCCTGTTTTCTTAATTTCTGACGTAGAAAAATTCTTTACACGGTGCTGCTTAATCAGATATCCTTCCTGTTCTTCAAAATCCCGCATGGTCATAAAAAGCAGGTCGCGGTATTCAACCTTTGCAGTAATGTTGCCCACATTTTTCAGCCGCTCCCAAAGTTCGATCGTTTCATAATCCAGATCGTTTACTTTGTTTTCAATGTTATCTTCTGCCAGCGAAACCGCTAATGCCATGCCATGCATATTTCCCGAAGGGGTTGTATAAGGAGAATGCAAATCGGCATGAGCGTCTATCCATATTACACCAAGTCGTGAGTCGGGATAAGCCATTCTTATTCCGGCCATAGTTCCACCGGCATTGGAATGGTCGCCCGAAAGCATAATCGGAAACTTTCCGTCTTTCAGCGAATCGCGAACGGCTGCACCAACTCTTTCATACATCTTTAATACACTGCGAATCCGCTTGGCATAGCGGCTTCCTATCATTCCAAATAAAGAGGCATTATCATCAGGTATGTTTATGCTGCGGTGGCTCTTAAAAAAATTACTCCGGTAATCCAGAGCGGCTATTTTAATAGCATCTACTCCCAGACTTGCGCCCCGGGTACCTGCGCCTGCTTCACTCCTTACTTCAATCAGCCGTATTTGTCTTCCTTTTTTCATAATTAGCTCTTTTTCAAAAGGTCGCGATTCCCAATCCGCTTTTTGCTGAGCTTTTAAACCATTGGAGTAGCGGGCTAAAGCATTCGGAAACCGAAAAAATGTTTATAAATAGCTTGGATGAGTATTAACTCTTTTTACTTTAGTTGCTAAAATATCCAATTCCGTTAATCAAACCAAACCAATGGCAGATAACAGAAAGTACGTTTTGGCTTTAGACCAAGGTACTACCAGCTCGCGTTCGATCATATTCGATGATCAGGGAAACATAGTGGCGATGGCGCAAAAAGAATTTTCTCAAATATTTCCAAAACCCGGTTGGGTAGAGCATGACCCTGAAGAAATATGGAACTCACAGCTTTACACCGCCAAAGAAGCGTTGCGAAATGCGAGCATCTCTGCCAGCCAGATAGCCTCTATAGGCATCACCAACCAACGCGAAACAACCGTTGTTTGGGACAAGCGAACAGGAACTCCTATCTGCAATGCCATTGTTTGGCAAGACAGAAGAACCTCTGACATCTGCGATGCGCTGAAGAAAAAGGGATTAGAAAAACATGTTCGCGAAACAACCGGTTTGGTGATTGATGCCTATTTCAGCGGCAGCAAAATCAAATGGATTTTAGATAATGTAAAAGGTGCACGCAAAAAAGCGGAAAACGGAGAATTGCTTTTCGGCACTATCGACACCTGGCTGGTGTGGAAACTGACAGACGGTAGTTTGCACATTACCGATTACAGCAATGCTTCGCGTACCATGTTGTTTAACATAAAAACATTGAAGTGGGATCCGAAGATGTTAACTGCCCTCGGTATTCCTTCACTGATGTTACCTTATGTAACTGATTCAAGTCGCATTTACGGTTTTACCCATCGCGGAATTTTTGATGTTGAAATTCCGATTGCAGGAATTGCGGGCGACCAACAGGCGGCTTTGTTCGGACAAACCTGTTTTAATGCGGGCATGGCAAAGAATACTTATGGCACCGGTTGCTTTATGCTGATGAACACCGGACATAAATTAGTGAAATCGAAACATGGATTGATAACAACCATTGCCTGGGGCATGGGCGGTAAGGTTGAATATGCATTGGAGGGAAGTATTTTCATTGGTGGTGCAGCTGTGCAATGGCTGCGCGATGGATTGAAAGTTATTGATATTGCTGCAGACTCTGAGTATCATGCCGGTTCGGTTGAAAGTTCAGATGGGGTGTATGTAGTTCCTGCTTTTGCAGGGCTTGGTGCGCCTTATTGGGATATGCAGGCACGCGGAAGTATTTTTGGATTAACCCGCGGCACCACCAAATCGCATTTAACAAGAGCTACTCTCGAATCAATAGCTTACCAAACCCGCGATGTGCTCACTGCTATGCAGCAGGATTCCGGAATTAAGCTAAAATCGTTACGCGTTGATGGTGGAGCATGTGCCAATAATTTTCTGATGCAGTTTCAAAGCGATATGCTGGGGGTGCCGGTTGAAAGGCCAAAAATTACCGAGACCACCGCTTTGGGTGCTGCATATCTGGCAGGTCTTGCGGTTGGGTTCTACAAAAAGCCGAACATTATTAAGCAATGGAAAGTTGACCAACAGTTTAAACCTAAAATGAAAGCACCCGATAAAGAAAAACTTTACAAGGGTTGGCAAAAAGCAGTAGCCGCTACTATTGCATACGCAAAGGCGAAATAGGATTTTCGGTTTCTGAATGTAAGTTTCCTATTTTTAAAACGTGAACCCATATCTGCTTTCAGCCGTTTGTGTTTTTTTGTTCATGTGCATCATGTTTGTGGTTGCACAACTGGTTAAGAACAACAGCATAGTTGACATTGGTTGGGGTATAGGATTTATTATTGTTACGGTGGTTTCTTTTTTTGTTTATGGTGATGACCGGTTTCACCAAAAGCTTGTGAGCTATCTGGTGGTGGTATGGGGACTGCGGCTTTCTATTTATTTAGGAATAAGAAACATCGGTCAGCCTGAAGATTTTCGTTACGCAAACTGGCGGAAACAGTGGGGTAATAATTTTTTACTGCGTTCTTTTTTGCAGGTGTTTATGTTGCAGGGGTTTATAATGTTCATCATTACGCTGCCGGTTATAGTTGTCAATAATGACCTCTCGGTTTTCAAGTCATACAAAGTTCTTTATCCGGTAGGTGTAGCGGTTTGGGTAGTCGGGTTTTTCTTCGAAGCGGTGAGCGATTACGAAATGTTTATGTTCAAAGACAATCCGCACCCGCACAAAAACAAAGTAATGAATACAGGATTGTGGAAGTTTAGTCGGCACCCTAATTATTTTGGCGAAGTGGTAATGTGGTGGGGGATTTTTCTGCTCGCCATTCCATCGGGCAATTGGTATATATCGGTTTGGGCGCCTCTTACAATTACATTTTTGCTGCTCAAGGTTTCAGGCGTAACTATGCTTGAAAAAAAATATGATGGCAACGATGAATATTCGGAATACAAGCGGAGGACAAATTCATTTTTACCGTGGTTCCCGAAAAAATAAATCGTTGTTGATGAAATCGAAGATTCACGAATTCCTTAATCAGTTTAAAGAGTTATGAGTAAAAATATTTGCCTCGTTCTGTCCCTTTTCTCTTTTATAAACCTTTCGGCCAATTCATTTACAGAGTATAAAGAACACATTGCCAAGGATCGGGTGCTTTTAATCTTCGACAAAAATGTTTCGGTTGATCGCAAGGCCGAAATCATTCAGTCATCGGGTTTGGTTACAGCTTTTGCTCATCTTCCTTCACCATCGCTCACTATTTGTTTTACAAATAATTTCGATGCAGCGAAAAAGTTTTTTTCATCGGTTTCCGAAGTAAATTTTGTTTCCTTTTTTATTACTGATGGCAACAATCATTTTGCAGGCGTGCTGAATCAATTCCTTGTAAAACTGAAAGACAAAAATTTTGAACCGCTGCTGAAAGAAAAATTGAAACAGCAATACCTGGGTGAAGCAATACCCGATAAATACATTCCGAATCTCTATAAAATTTCCATTTCCAAATTTCTAGTTTCAAATACGGTTGAACTTTGTGCAGAATTTCTAAACGAAGGCTGGTGCGATTATGCAACACCAAATTATCTTCTCAATCCGCTCGTTAGTTCCGATCCACTTTACAACCGCGAATGGAATATCAATAACACCGGCAGTACCTTACAGGGCCACGGAACGGTTGATGCCGATATGGATGTGGACAGCGCCTGGACCATGACTACTGGTGACCCGAATATTAAAGTGGGGGTAATTGATTCGGGTGTAGATACGTTACATGAGGATTTGATACAGAATATTTTGCCCGGTCACGATGCCATCAGTGATTCAACCGATGGTTACCCAACCCCTGCATTTCCTGAAGATGGACATGGCACTTGTTGCTCCGGAATTATTGCAGCGGTTAAAGACAATCTAAAAGGCTGTGTTGGTGTTGCCCCGTCCTGCAAAATAATTCCGGTGCGCTCTTTTTATTATATGAATATACAAGGGAACATCCTTCCTTACTCAACCAGCGATGCGTTTTCTAATGCTATAGGTTGGGCCTGGAGCGATGCAGGGGCCGATATACTAAGCAATTCATGGGGGCTTCCGCCAAACCTGATTGGTTTTTTGCCCGGAGGCACCCAACCCGTTACGGATGCTATTGTAACAGCACATACGAATGGCAGAGGAGGAAAAGGTATTGCCATGTTTTTTAGCAGTGGAAATGATAACGATAGTATTGGCCCGATTTGGCCCGCATCGCTTAACGAAACTATTGCTGTGAACGCCACCAACATGTGCGACAAAAGAAAATCTCCGGGCGATTGCAGTGGCGAAAACTGGGGAGGTGATTTTGCGGGCAATTTAGATTTCAGCACACCGGGGGTGAAAATTACTACCACTGATATGACCGGTGCATATGGATTTTCCAGTGGCTTGTATACTTATACATTTAACGGAACATCGGCTGCCTGTCCGAATGCTGCTGCTGTTGGCGCTCTGTTACTTTCATTGCAACCAACTTTACGGGCAGAAGATGTCCGCAACATTATTTCGCAAAGTTGCGATAAGGTGGGCTACTCTTACGATTCCACCTTCTCTAACGGAACCTGGTGTCGTGAACTTGGTTACGGAAGAGTAAATGCTTATCAAGCGTTGATGCGCTCACTTTCTTATAATGGAATAAATGAAGCGAAAGAAAATACGGTGTTGAATATTTTTCCCAATCCCGCAAATGGAATTCTGAATATTTATTTTGGTGGAAAGAAAAGCGGTTTAATCAAAATTTATTCCATTGCGGGTGCTGAACTACTGAAGCAAGAACTTAACGAAGGAGTGAATGTGGCAGGTGTTTCTTCTTTGCCATCGGGAGTTTATCTGGTGAGAACAGACACCGAAAGCGGAATCGTAACCAAGAAGGTTACGATTATCAGGCAGTAGTTTTTTAATCAGTGCGATACTTCCGTTCGCTTTTCCAATTCTGCCTGCTTCTTATAGAGCGTTTCGCTCATGCGGGCATTTAGGAGAACAAAGCCAATCAGAACTACGCAGAACACCACCAGCATTAAATTCATGGATGTATCTGTTTTCATAAAAAGGTTTTTTTGAGCGATTGAATTACTTGTCGTAAGTGTAACGGTAGTTGCTAAATAATATTCCTATAGGTTGTTTTATCAACTGCATTTACATATACTACTTATAAGTGAGCCATAATAGTGCCAGATACAAAGAAAAACCTGTTTGTTGTTACTTTCGTTTAATAAAGTGCCTGGAATTGAGAGACTTAGCAAAAGTAATTTGTAGCTAAGTTTTTATAGCAGAAATGCGAAAACAGGAAACCAAACGAGTTTGTAGTAATAACTTTACAGGGTAATGCACCTATAATTAGACGATTTTTTCGAAACCGGTATAGCGCTGCAGTGCAGCAGGTATTTTTATTCCGTCTGCTGTCTGATGATTTTCGAGTAATGAAGCAACGATTCGGGGCAACGCCAATGCGCTTCCGTTAAGTGTGTGAGCTAATCTCGTTTTTTTGTTTTCATCGCGGAAACGAACTTTCATACGGTTGCTTTGGAAAGTTTCGAAGTTGGAAACCGAGCTTACTTCGAGCCAGCGTTTTTGTGCAGCACTGAAAACCTCAAAATCATAAGTAAGGGCGGAAGCAAAACTCATATCGCCACCGCATAAACGCAAAATGCGATATGGCAGTTCTAATTTTTGCAAGATTGATTCGACATGCTTTACCATTTCTTCCAGCACAGCATAGCTTTTGTCGGGATGTACGACTTGCACGATTTCTACTTTATCGAATTGGTGAACACGGTTCAAACCGCGAACGTCTTTTCCGTAGCTGCCAGCTTCGCGCCTAAAACAGGGAGAGTATGCTGTAAATTTTACCGGTAGTGTTTCCAGAATTTCATCGCGCACAATATTGGTTACCGGCACTTCGGCTGTGGGAATGAGGTAGAATCCTTCTTCTTTAGTAACATACATCTGTCCCTCTTTATCTGGCAATTGGCCGGTGGCAAATGCGCTGGCTTCGTTAACCATATGCGGAGGAATAATTTCGGTGTAGCCTGCTTCAATGGCGTTATCTAAAAAGAAGCTGATGAGCGCACGCTGCAATTTTGCTCCCTGTTTTCTGTAAACAGGGAAGCCGGCACCGGTAATTTTTACGCCCAGTTCCAAATCGAACAAATCGTATTTCTTGGCTAAATCCCAGTGAGGAAGTGCGTCTTCGTAGAGCGCAGGAATTTCACCTACAAGTTTCACTACTTCGTTTTCTTCGGGCGTCTTTCCGTCAGGAACAGATTTATGCGGAGTGTTTGGAATGCGAACGAGAATATCTTTCATTTCTTCTTCTGCCTTTGCCAAACCGGTTTCAAATTGTTTCGATTCTTCTTTGAGAGAAACGGTTTCTGATTTTTTTTTGTCGGCTTCTTCTTTTTTTCCTTGCTTAAACAGGTCGCCTATTTCTTTAGCTATAACATTCTGCTTTGAAAGATTTTCATCGAGTTTGGTTTGAATGCTTCTGCGGGTTTCGTCAACCGCTAATACATCGTCAATAAGATTTATCTCTTTAAAGTTTTTTACAGCCAGACGTTGTTTAATTTCTTCCGCGTTGTTTCTAATGGCAATTATTTCGAGCATGATTCAAAAAATTATTTTGAGTGGCGAATATAAAAATTCACCCCCAACCCCCTCAAGGGTGCTTTAACAGCACCGGTTTCGCACAGAGGAATATGGAGGAGAGAATGAGGTTGGGCGTAAAAGCACGGAAAGAAAAAAGAGGAGTGCTGTGCGAGAACAGGAGGTTACCGAGTGATTTCAGAAGTTGACCACAAGAGAACAGAAAGTTACCAAGAAAAAACAGGAGTTTACCGCACGAAAACAGAAGTGAACCAAGGGAAAACAGCATGTTGCCAAGCCAAAACAGAACATGACCGCGCGAAAACAGGACTTTGCCAAGCGCCAACAAAACATTACCAAGCTCCAACAGCACTTTACCAAGCGAAAACAGAAGATTTTCGAATTTTTTCGTATTTTTTTTGCGACACTTTTGGCTTTTTGAGAGGTTTTGAGGGGTTTGGGTGGTTAAGGTGATTAGCAGCAGTGAGAGAATATGTTTGTCATTTTTTTGAAAAAAGCAAAAAAATCGTCTGTTGATCGCTTCGCGAGCGGAAAGGCTTTGCGCGAATACATGGGGGGCATTAGCCACCCTGGGTCACCTTCCCGGGACCCTACGTGGGGAACGCCCAAAGCAGCATTACATGAAAATTTGGTGATTCCGAAACTTTGCCTAACATTGCAGTGTTATCTGATAGTAATTCTCGCAGAGTTTATTTCTTCCAACTAGAATTTACTGTTCAAAAAGTTCCTATAAAAAGTAAAATGGTTTTCTGATATACCCGCAAGGTGTTGTTATCTGCCCGCATGATTTTTCATTCTATATATACCGCTAAACTTACTGTTCAAATTTAAATCCAAGTATGTACGACATTCTTCAGTTAAACGACATGATTTTGCCCGAGCTACAAGAAGTAGCCGAAAAATTAAAAATTAAAGGCAGCGATAAGCTGGAAAAACAGGAGCTTATTCTGAAAGTGCTGGATGCACAAGCGCTCAACCCGCAGTCGCCCACCGATATAGATAAACCAAAAGACAAAATGAAAAAGCCAAGAATCCGCAAACCTATTGGCCACGAGTTAAAGGAAAAAATTGAGGAGAAGGAAGAGGATGTGTCCGTGACTTCTCCCGAACATGAGGAAACCCAGGTAGCGGGTGGAAGATTTAAAAATGTTCAGGAAACCGAATCAGAAAACCGATTAAAGCATCAGGCACCCGTTAAAGAAGCCGATGGCAACACCGAATTTACTCCTGCTACCGAAGGCAGTGAAGAAAAGCCGCAGGATGAAAATCAGCAGAAACGCTTTGTTCCAGCTAACCCGAATATTTTTAGTGTAGAAAATGATGCGACCATCGAAGGTTCGGGTGTATTGGAAATGATGCCTGATGGTTACGGATTCCTCCGTTCTTCAGATTACGCTTACCTTTCTTCGCCCGATGATATTTATGTTTCGCCAAGTCAGATAAAACTGTTTGGTTTAAAAACAGGCGATACCGTTCACGGATATATCCGTCCGCCAAAGACAGGTGAAAAATATTTTGCTTTATTAAAGGTAGATACTTTGAACGGCCGTTTGCCTGAAGAAGTTCGCGACCGCGTATCGTTTGATTATCTGACCCCGCTTTTCCCGAATGAAAAGCTGAACCTTTTTACCAAACCCACCGATCTTTCTACACGAATCATCGATTTGTTTACACCGGTAGGTAAAGGGCAAAGAGGAATGATTGTGAGTCAGCCGAAGACCGGTAAGACCACTATCCTTAAAGATATTGCCAACGCCATTGCCAAGAACCACCCCGAAGTTTATTTGATTGTATTGCTGGTAGACGAACGCCCTGAGGAAGTTACCGATATGGAGCGTAGCGTTAACGGAGAGGTGATTGCTTCTACATTTGATGAGCCGGCAGAAAAGCACGTAAAAGTATCGAGCATTGTATTGCAAAAAGCAAAGCGTTTAGTTGAATGCGGACACGATGTGGTGATTCTTTTGGATTCTATTACGCGTTTGGCACGTGCTTATAACACGGTTTCGCCTTCATCGGGTAAAGTATTATCGGGGGGTGTAGAAGCTAATGCTATGCAAAAGCCTAAACAGTTTTTTGGTGCAGCCCGTAAAATTGAAAACGGAGGTTCACTGACCATTCTGGCTACTGCTTTGATTGACACCGGTTCTAAAATGGATGAGGTAATTTTTGAAGAGTTTAAGGGAACAGGTAACATGGAGTTGCAACTCGACCGCAAACTTTCAAACAAACGTATTTACCCTGCTATTGATATTGTATCCTCTTCTACCAGACGCGATGACTTGTTGCTGGATAAGGATGTGTTACAGCGTATGTGGATTTTAAGAAACCACATTGCCGATATGAGCTCACAGGAGGCGATGAACTTCCTGACCCAGCAAATGAAGGGCACCAAGACCAACGAGGAGTTTTTGGTGGCTATGAACAGCTAATACGATTAAACAATCGGGAAATCAGGGAACAGGGATTACCTCTTTGACTTTGATAAGTTGAAAGAGTTTTTATTTTTGCCGTCCTTTTATCGAAAAGGAATAATTTTAAATATCAGAAAATATGAAACGGACATTTCAGCCAAGCCGCAGAAAGAGAGCAAACAAGCACGGCTTCAGAGAAAGAATGAGTACTAAAAATGGAAGAAAAGTTATTGCAAGCAGAAGAGCCAGAGGCAGAAAAAAACTCACCACTTCGGACGAGAAGAGACTTAAGTAATTCTTCTGTAGCTAAGTCGTTTGCCGACTTTAATGTTTCGCTGTTAAAAGAGAAACACACCTTTGGCAAAGACGAAAAACTCAAAAGCAAAAAAA
>CAIYOV010000154.1 GCA_903927935.1 uncultured Bacteroidota bacterium
AATTAAATTCTGCGAAGTCAGCCGGATAAACAGTTAGTATCAATGTATCTAACAAACTTCCGGTGATGTGCAGTTTTGGCTTTTGTGATGGGATAATGCTTCCGGCTTTCACAAACACGGGTATTTCATCTAAAGCATAATTAGCCATTATCTCTTTTCCGCCATTCAATAAATTGTTGTTGCGGTAATCGAACCAATTGCCTTCGGGTAGCCATACTTTTTGTAAAACACTGTCTTTACCCTGCATTGATTGAGTAACTGGTGCCACTATCATGTTGTTACCGAAATAATATTGTCGTTCCAGGTGATAAGACTTCTCCATATCCGGAAACTCGTAATACATGGGGCGGATGATGGAGATAGCAGAGTCGTAAGTTAAACGCGCCATGCTATAGATGTAAGGCAGGAGTGCGTAACGTTGCTGAATAGCTTTGCGCATAGCGTTGAAATTAGGTTCAGGATATTTCCAGATGCGCCTTTCAATTTCAACATCTTTTGTGGCGTGGGTGCGAAACACCGGACTGAATGCTCCCCACTGCACCCAACGGGTATACAGTTCGGGGTCGTGTTTATCCTTCTTGTTTACAGGATTGGTATGCCCTCCAATATCGTGGCTCCAATAACCAAAGCCAACGTTGGCAGCGTTAGCGGTAAAAGCAGGCTGATAAGCAAGCGATTTCCAATTAATCATATAATCTCCCGAAAACCCAATTTGATAGCGATGATTACCAAGACCTCCCCAACGGTGAAAGATTAGCGGGCGCTTGCCCTGTCGCTGCATATCGCTAAAGTGTACATAGTTTAAATAGAAGGTGGGGTTTACCCCTTTAATGTTGGTGTGTCCCCATTGCTGCCAGTCTAGCCACCAAAAATCGACCCCGTCTTTTTCGTAGGGGTGTAGCAGCACGTCAAAATAGTTTTGCGCAAATTTCTTGTTGGTAATATCAAAGGGAATTGCTTCATGGCTTGCTGTATCAATGTCCATGGCTTTAGCAAAAGCAGGGTAGATGGTTTCGTGTTGCTGAACACCCGCTGCAGGGTGAAGATTCAGACAGGTCTCCAGATTTTTTTTGTTGGTCCACGAAAGAAACTCTTTGTAATCGGGGAAAAGTTTCTTCTCCCAGGTAAAGCCTGTCCAGCCGTTTGGTCTGGGAGTATAGCGGTTAAATATTTCGGGGCTCGACTCAGGGGTAAGATGCCATTCCATGTCCACTACCAGCACATCGAGCGGAATATTGTTTTGTTCGTAAGTGTTTGCAATATCCTTATAGTCCTGTTCGGTATAGCTCCAGAAACGCGAATACCAAATGCCAAAGGCAAACTTAGGTGGCAGCGAAATTTTACCTGCCACTAACGTAAAATCGTAAAGGGCGGCTTTATAGTTACTGCCATAGCCGAAAAAGTAATAATCCTGTTCAGTGCCTCTGTTGTGGCCTTGCACCCAGGGCCAGGACGAGTTATCGAAGAGTGGTCGCTGCGAGTCGTCAATTAAACACCAGCCGCTGCGCGAAAGAATACCGTCTTCGAGGGGAATCTTTTTAAGCTGCTGAAAACTAAACCGCCCGTTGCAACCATCCAATGTGCGAGTGGTGCCTTTCAGGTTCTTATGGTCTTTAGTGCCGGGGTTCCATGTAAAACTGTGTTGCTGATCACTATATTCAATAAACAGATTACGCGCATTAAATGCACCACTGTTTTGCCGGTAATGCAGGGTGCAATATTTTGTTTTAATAATAAGCCAGCCGTTGTTTTGTTCGGTAATAAAATATGGCACCGGTAAGTTACGGTTAACTATGGTAAGCGAAGCCTGATCCGTAAAGTTGTTATTGACGGAATATTCTAAACGAAGTACCCGGTCTGTAAGCACGGTAAAACGGGCGTTGCCTGATTGCACTACCGCCTTAACATCAGCCACCGGATTGTATTCCTGTGCCAGCAGTAAATTAATTGCCAGCAAATGCACAACGGCACAGAGATAAATATGCTTAAATAACATAATGGTTATTTGTTTTACACTGCCGTAAAAATAACAGAGTAAAGAACGAAGGGAAGGTAATTCTATAAATTCAAAAGCGCGAAGGAATTCCTTCGCGCTTTTGGGTTTTCTACACGCCATTGGCGGATGTTATATGAATCGATTGAAATTTATTCGCTTTTAGTTATACGAATTATGCGTGTATTGTTATTCTGTTTAACCTGTGCAAAATAAACTCCGCTATTCAGGTTGTCGCCCATGTTGGCGGTAGAAGATGATGACAGTTCGTTTTGCTCTTCAACCAATCTTCCGCTTATGTCAAACAATTTTACGGAATATGATGAATTACTTTCACTTTCAAGCTGCAATTTAAAATGATTGTTGAAAGGATTTGGATATAGAAGAATATCCATTCCAGCTCCCAGCGCATCAGGAATCATTTCAGGAGCGCTTTCGTCATCGGTTTTAGATGAACCGCATACCTGGTCACAACGACCTAAATGGTCACCTCCGTGTAAGGGCACATGAGCGGGTACTGCGTTTACACTTATACAGATGGTTTGAACATTGGCGGGGTTTCCAGGTGGTAAATGGCACACATATACTTTGTTGCCATTTCGGGCATCATTGCCTGTTGCACGAATATCCATTACACAGATAGTAATACTGCATGAAGGAATTGGTTTGAGGCTAACGGCATCGGTTACTACAGCGGTAAAGGTGTAAATACCCTGAGCAGTAGGTGTAAACACAGGTGATGCGCAGGTGGTGCAGCTTAGTCCGGTAGATGGCGACCAGGCGTAAGTATAGTTACCTGTTAATGGTGCGCTAACGTTTAATGTAGTACTTTGAGGCCCGTAACCCAGATAGATATTATTTACGTTACCACCTGTTGCGGCTATATCTCCGTTTGGAGAAGAAGTAATACTGCAGGGTTTTGCATGAGAGCGGAAGTCTATGCAGCCTGTTGCTACGCAGGGCTGCCCGTTACTGCAACGAACCGGGTCGGTTACTGTAACACAGTAAATATCGGAGCAGAGGTTAGTAATAGTTGCTGTAGTGGCACCATTGCTCCAGATATATTGCTCATCAGAAGATGGGTTATTAACTGAGGCGGTAATGCTTCCGTTACACGAACCGGCTGATGGCCTGACCGTATCAAAGGAAAGCGAAATTTGGGCATCGAGCCTGCTAAGGAACAGGAATGCTGTCAGAGTGGGGAGTAATAGTTTTCTCATATAGATATTTTACTGTTAAGAAATAAGAACCATAATATAAGGTGCGCTCGTAGTCTTGTCAAGTAATATGTATTTTCTCAGTAGTTTTTTGCCGGAATTTGTGGCGCTAAAGACCTTTCTATTTGCCTGATGATGAAGGTTCTGCTGTCGATAGCCATAATTCGACTGTCGATAGATGTAATTTGAGTGTTGACAGGCATAATTTGGGAACTTTCATCCTTATTATGCATATCGACAAGCAAATTATGAGCCTTTTTAAGTATAAAAGTCTCCCATTTAAGGATGAAAGTTCCCCATTTACACTTAAATGTCTCCCATTCACACATCAATGTTCCCCATTCATACATTAATGTCGCCCACGCACAAATGAATGTTGCCCATTTACGCATAAATGTTGCCCGTGCACACATGAAAGTTCCCCATTCACACATAAATGTTCCCCATTCACAGCTAGATGTCGCCCATTCACGCATCAATGTTCCCCATGCACACATGAAAGTTGCACATGTACTGCTAACAGTCGCCCATTTAACAATGAAAGTCCCCCACTTACAGTTAAGATGCCTGTCAATTCTCAACTTATACCTGACTTTAATTCATCCAAAGGAGGGCTCCTTTGTAATTTGTATTGGCTGTTAAGTCCCCTTGAGGGGGGACGGTATTTCGGAGTTTACCTCACTGCCATTTTACGTATCATAATAGAAAACAAGCAAGGCACAATGCGTTTGGCAAAAACAGCAAACCTTTCTTTGAATTGGGCAACCACAATTTCTTCCTGCTCTCTTTTCATGGCAGCAATAATCTGTCGGGCACAGTCTTCTGCTGTTAATCCGTTGGCGGTTGCTTTATCCATCGTGCCAAGCTTTTCACCGCTGCCGGTGAGTGCATTACGCGAAACATTGGTTTGAATAAAACCGGGGCATACCAATAATACTTTTACATGATCGGCATAAATCTCGGCACGCAAAGAATCGAAGAAACCATGCAGCGCATGTTTGCTGGCCGAATAACCACTGCGCCATGGCGAACCGAACTTTCCAACGGCACTGGTAACGGTTACAATCATGCCGGCTTTTTGCTGAATAAAATTTGGAAGAACAAGTTTGGTAAGCGCGATTGTGCCGAAAAAATTGACTTCAAATATTTTCCGATCTACTTCAAGACTGGTATCTTTCGCCAGCGACCGCTGACTAATTCCCCCGTTATTTATCAGCACATCAATTCGTCCAAATTTTTGCAGTGCTTCGGTTTTCTTTGCCTCAAAATTGCTTTGGTCAGCTAAATCTAAGGGCAGTATAAAAACATCTGATTTAATTTGAGAAGCAACACGTTTCAATTCGTCTTCTCTACGCGCAGAGATAATGAGTTTGGCTCCTTCCTTTGCCAGTTCATAAGCCAATCCTTCACCAATTCCCGATGATGCACCAGTCAGCCAGATTACTTTGTCCTTAATTTCCATAGTGATGTTCTGAATAAACAAAGATGCCATCTTTATTACAGGATGGCATCTTTGTTTTGATGGATGATTATAAATTACCTCTTAGTTCCTGCTCTCGTTCAATAGATTCAAATAAGGCTTTAAAGTTTCCTTTGCCAAAACTCTTCGCCCCGCACCTCTGAATAATTTCATAGAAAACAGTCGGACGGTCCTGCACTGGTTTGGTGAACAGTTGAAGAAGGTAGCCTTCATCATCGCGGTCTACCAATATGTTCAGTTCCTTAATTTTCAGTATGTCTTCGTTAATCTTCCCAACACGCGCCCAAACCTCGTCATAATAGGTATCCGGTACATAAAGAAATTCGACACCTCTTGCCCGCAATTCCGTAACAGTTGAAATAATATCATTGGTAGCTACCGCAATATGCTGGCAACCGGCTCCTTTGTAAAACTCAATGTATTCTTCAATCTGACTTTTCTTCTTGCCTGCAGCAGGTTCGTTAATAGGGAACTTTATATAGCCATTGCCGTTGCTCACCACTTTGCTCATCAGTGCAGAGTATTCGGTAGAAATATCTTTATCGTCAAACGTAAGCAGTAACTTAAAGCCCATTACATCCTCATAAAACTTCACCCATTCGTTCATGTGGCCGAGTTCCACATTTCCAACACAATGGTCAACATATTTCAAACCAACGGGTTTTACCGGCAGGTTCGATTTACGCGGCAGATAGCCGGGCAGAAATGTTCCTTGGTAGTTTTTACGCTCTACGAACTTGTGAATAGTTTCACCGTATGTTTTAACAGCACTGATAACTACTTCACCAGTTTCATCTTTAAATACTGTTGGCTCGATGACAGCTACTGCACCGCGTTTTGTGGTTTCATCAAAACTCCTGCGCGCGTCATCTACCCATAGAGCTAAAACCTTTACTCCGTCACCATGCTTTTGATGATGCAAT
>CAIYOV010000155.1 GCA_903927935.1 uncultured Bacteroidota bacterium
TCCATTATGTCACACATTTTATTAACGGGTTACAACCTAACCGGTTTTATTATTACCGGCTTAAATCGCAATCAAACGTAGGCTTAACATATGGTAAGTTGCTGGCTTTGTATACCGGCATCAAAGATTCTGTAATTAAAACACTACCTGCCCAAAATGTTACTGCAAGTTCAGCAATGTTAGAGGGCGTAGTAAATCATTTCCCCGAAGGCGCGGCTTTAAGTTTTGAATATAGTAGCGACAGCAGCTTTATAAATTCAATAATTGCTTCACCTTCTACCATTAACGATACGCTTTTTCATAACGTAAGCGCACTACTCTCGGGTGTGCCAATAAATACGCTGTATTACTATCGCTTTAAAGCAGTTACAGCAAACGGAGGAGAAATTTATGGTAATATAAGGTCGGTATATATTGGGAATAATGAAATACCAAATTGGGATTTTCAAAATTGGACACAGCATACCTATTCAGTTCCTGCAGGATGGAATATTGCCACAAAAGATTTCAGTCGGGTGCCGGGGCATTCGGGAAATTATGCTATTAATTTGACCGGTGTAAATTTGGCAATATTAGGTTTTCCGACAGAAGATAAGCAGGGAACTCAGGGGGTTAAGTTTATTGGTGGCGTACCTTTTACGGGTCGACCCGACTCACTAAGTTTTTATGTAAAAGGCTCTCTGGTACCCGGTGATTCTGCAGCAGTCATACTTTATTTACACCAGGGGAATAATAAAATTGCAAAAAATATTTTCAAGATAGGGGTGAATACGGGTGGGGCATTCCAAAGAGTTTCTCTGCCTATTACTTACCAGTCATCTTTAATGCCCGACAGCCTTGTTTTAGGAATAACATCAGTAAATCCTGACTATCCAACATTAGGTAACCAGAACAACAGTATAACAGTGGATGATTTTGAGTTTATCCCTTCAACAACACCGGTGTATAACGGCAATTTCGAAACCTGGTTTGACCACAGTGTAGAACTAGCTGATAGCTGGTATTCTCCGGTCTTTATCAGCCTCGATTCTGCAAACAATTCCTCAGTTCCCACGATTTCTAAAACTATATTCTCCCAACCTTACGATTATGCCGCAGAGTTGCAAACGAGGGATTTAGGCAACTTGGGTTTATTTGGTGGTAATTTGGGTTTAAAGTTGTATGCTTTTTATGGCGATGCCACACCGGCATTTGCGGTTAATGCTAAGCACCAAATGCTGAATGGTTTTTATGAAGCATATCCTGCCAATGGAGATACGATGGGGATAGAAGTTGTTATGTATTACAAGGGCGAAAATATTGGTTATGGCCGGTTAATTATCACAGATTCGGTAACTTCGTTCAGTCCTTTTGAAATTACTATTGGTTACATTGGTCAAGGGTACGACACTTTTGTGCATGCTCCTGATAGTGCCGATATTGAGATTATAAGTTACTCAAAGGATACCCATATACCGAGAGGTCTATCTAAATTGAAAGTGGATAAATTGCGGTTTGATGGATTTGTAGCGGGCATTGATGATAACAATACTATGCCTTTGCGTTTTGATGAAAACGGTTTGAAAGTTTACCCTAACCCTTCAAACAATTTAATGATGCTTGAAATTTCGGAACCTTTGAACGAGGAAAGTTTTATACAGATTTATAATTTAAATGGCCAAAAACAAAAAGAATTGAAAATGCCTGCGGGTGACGAAAAAATTTCTTTCAACGTAGCGGATATGGAAGCAGGATTTTATTTATTGAGATGGATAAGCGGAAATAAAATGGCGAACAAGAGGATTGTAGTAGTTAAATAAGAGCAATCAATCATTTTTGTATTTATATCAGCTGATTGTAAAATGTATTATTTTTTATTTCTAGGTTAATTAATATCTACTCAAATATTTATTCACTAATTTAAAAACAATGAAACAAACATTGACCTTAGCAGTAATTCTTACTGTTGTTTTTTTTAGCGCAAATGCACAGCAGGCCGTTCCAAATGGAGGCCTCGAAACATGGACTTCATCTATATACGCTCCTGATGGATGGACCAGTTATGAGGATATTATCCCCCCTCTTGCCGGTACCGGTCTAAGTATGCGAGACAGTGTGGAAAAATATGAGGGAGCTTCATCCGTTAAACTTACATCACAGTATGTTTCGCTGGCAGGCGATACGGTTGCAGGGACATTAGCAATTGGCAGGGGAGTCTTTGGAGGAGGCGGTCCTAAATTGTTAGGAACACCGTTTGCTTCTAGTCCTGATACTTTAGAATTTGCTTATAAATATGCTCCGACCGGCACCGATACGGCCGGCTTCAATATAAAGATACATAAGGCAGGAGGCTCTAGCTATAAATTACAGTACCATGGTGTTTTGGCCTCAACAGCTGGACAATGGGTACTGATATCTCTTCCTTTAGCGCAGTTTTATACTGATACTACCGGAACTACCGATACACTATTACTGGAATTTAATTCAAGTGTTTTTGGAGGAGGAGGTTCATTGATAAAAGCACCGGTTGGTTCCGTTTTACATATAGATGCGGTTCGGTTTGGTTATTATACTCCTGTTGCCGGCACAGCACCTGATGCGTATACTATGGGACACGATCCGATTACCGGTTATGACTTTAATTTTTACGGAGCGGTAAATGCACTGGGCGATTCGGGCGTGTATAAATTTGTCTATTCCACCGATTCAACATTTGCGACTCAAAGTGCTACCCCACAACAACCATTAGGTGGTAATTCGCTGAAGATTGTGTATGCTACTTTAGCTTCGCTTTCACCTGCCACCACTTATTATTATTATGTGAAAGCCACTACCAATTTTGGGACAACAAAAGGTGCGACCATGAAATTTTATTCTGATACTGTTGCGCCTATTTTTGCAAACGATGGAGGCGATGTTTCTCCGGGCATGAATTGGGCTCAATTAAACGGCAGACTGTCAAAATTTCATACTAATCTAAACCTGTATTTCGAATATGGTGAAACTCCAGCCATGGGAAAACAGATTTTTCCTGATGTTACCAATGTCACAGATTCTTTTACACATTATTTCAGAGCTTACCCCGATTCGCTTGAAGCCGGTAAGCTTTATTTTTTCAGAGCAAAGGCAATTAGCGCTACCGATACAATTTATTCGGATATCAGAGGCTTCTCAACTGCTAATAATATCTATACGGTATTTCAATCTTTAGCTGCCTCCGGTGTTACTGATTCCGCGGCTGACATAAACGGCAGTTCTAAAGGATTTAAGTTGCCGCTAAAGCATAAAGTGGAAGTTTTCAATAATAATATCGGTTATCATTTTCATTCACCGTTCCACTATTATACACCTGATACAAGCCTGATTAATTACCAGTATCACAAAAGCGGACTGTTGCCGGGAACATTATACAGTGTGCGCTTTAAAGCAGAAACATGGGCAGGTAATTATTATGCTGATGGTGATTTTACCACTACCGGTGGAACCATAGGTATAAACAACATTGGTGCAGAGAATGATTTGTTTGTTTATCCTAATCCTTCGACCGATTTAATAACCTTAGAAACACGAGAAACGTTAACAGGTGAAGCAAACATTCAGATATATGGAATGAATGGGCAACTGGTAAAACAGCAAACGATAACTATGCGTGAAAGGAAAATTACTTTTACTGTAAAAGATGTTTCAACCGGATTCTATTTACTGCGCCTTACAGTAGACGGTAAAACATACAACCAAAAAATAGGAGTTGTAAAATAGTAAGATTAACGGCTGTTAGTTGATATTGAAAAGTCGGCCATTGCAATCCTGTAATGGCCGACTTTTTTCAACCATTTCCCGCCTTGATATTATACGGTCATTGCTGTCATAAACGGAAATGTGGTACGATGCGGACTGCAACTATGAAACATTATGTACAAAACCGGTTTCCAGGTAATTTACGGAGGGCACAGACGCACCACTGTGTTCAGTTAACGGTGAGTGAGTTCTCGGAATTCTGGATACATGGCTCGCAGCAATCACAGGCGTTGCCGGTAGAGATGATATTCCTGCAGGCGGATGCGATTAACAACGCTTATATAA
>CAIYOV010000156.1 GCA_903927935.1 uncultured Bacteroidota bacterium
AACTCTTTGCGCTTTTCCCCGAAAAATTCAAAGCAAATTTTGCCAATGCCGATGGGAGTGGAGAGTATTCTATCAGTGCTGATGTTGATGGTATGGTCAGCAAAACATCTTTTCCGAAAGTAAATGTGCGGGCCGATTTGAAGAACAGTGAATTGAAACTCGGCAACTACAATAAACTTCTGAAGAATGTGAATGCCTCAGCAATATACGAAAGCGATGAAAGCGGCAACGCAAAAATCACCATCAGTAATTTCAATTGCACACTAAACGACCTTCCTTTTAATTTTAAACTTACGCTTACCAATCTTTCTGATCCTGCTTTTGATTTTTATGCCAACGGTATTTTGCATCTTTCGGAAGTTTCAACTTTTATTTCCGATTCTGTTTTGCAGGATTTAGGCGGCACTGTTACTTTTAGTAATTTTCATTTGAAAGGAAATAAACATGATTTTACAGATACGGAAAACTCAACACTTGTTGGTAGCGGGGAGTTTAAATTGAATGAAGTTGAGTTCCGCCAAAACGGAGTTACTTATGGCAACATCAACGGATTGCTGAAATATGAAAATCAAATTATAGAAGCGAAAGATTTTACGCTGAATTTCCTTAGCACTGATTTCAATTTCACAGGCAGCATCGAAAACCTCTTTGCCTATATATATAATCTCAGCACAAAACGAAAATCGAACTATATCGTGCTGGGGGTTAATGGAAAAGTAAAAACACAAACATTTAACCTTACAGGCATTCTTGAAACTTATGACAGGAAAAACCGACCGGTAGAGCAACGAAAAGAAAAAATCAACATCCGCGAAATATTCAGCATGAAAGGAAATATGGATGTGGAGGTATATAAATTTCTTTTCAGGAAAATGGAGTTTAAGGGTTTACTCACTAATGTTCAACTGTCTCCCGGGCTTATAAAAATTAATCACCTCAATGCACTTGCCATGGGGGGTAATTTGCGTGCATCTGGTCTGCTTGAATTTACTGATGATAACTCTTTGAAACTCAAGTTAGATTTAACTGCCGCTGATCTCACAATCCCAACCATTTTTAAAGAATGTGAAAACTTTGGACAAACTACACTAACCGATAAAAATCTAAAAGGAACGGTGAACTCTGCTGTGTCACTCGAAGCTACGTGGAAAAACTATAAGGACTTAGACACAAAAGCACTTTCTGCCATTATTGATTTCAGTATTAAGAACGGAGAACTTATAAAGTTTGAACCGCTGCATGCAGCATCAAAATTTATTAGTGTAGAAGAATTGGAAGATGTTCGTTTTGCAGATTTATCGAACACAATAAAAATTGCCAACGAACGTATTGATGTGCCGGAGTTCGAAATAAAAACCTCGGCTCTTAACCTAATGTTCTTTGGCTTTCATCATTTCGACAACACAGTTGATTATCATTTTAAGATTAACCTGCACAAACTGCTGGCGCAAAAGTTTAATCGCAATATGCATGACATGCAATTCATAGAAAATGACCCTTATGAAGGTGTGAACATATTTTTATCAATGACCGGTAATCTGAGTGACCCGAAAATTAAATTCGACAAAGCAGCTACTCGCAACAAAATACAAACCGATTTCAAAAATGAAAAGCAAGTGCTTAAAGACTTATTGAAGAATGCCCCGCGAAAAGTAGATGCTGTTGAACAAAGGCGCGAAGACAAATATTTCGACCTTCGTGAAGAACCGAAGTTTATGGACTTTGATACAAGTGCTAATTAGTAGATTATAAATTTGGGAACTATATTTTTCTTTCATTTGCTAATAAGCTAACCTGTTCATCAGTTAACCAATTATGGACGTATACTCCCGCAAATCAAATCTTAAACTCATACTTCTCTTGTTGGGAACGTTTATAGGTTTGGCAACGCTTACTTATACCAACCGGTTGGCCAATAAAATTGCTGAAGAAGAAAAGTTTAAAGCAAAACTTTGGGCAGAAGCTATCGGACGTAAGGCAAAATTGGTGCGTTATACTAAAGAGCTTTTCACCAAACTGGCGGAAGAGGAGAGGAGGAAAGTTAATGTATATGCTCAATCTACAGCCTTTGTTTTGACCGTAGAGAACAATGAACTGCTCACTTTCTTTAATGATATCATTACTTCAAATAATGATATTCCTGCTATACTTTGTGATGGAGAAGGCAACATTTTGGGCGCTCGAAACATAGAACTTCCTGCAGGAGTTAAAATGTTTTCTCAATTGCCAACTGCTATCCGTGCAGAGTTTTCTATGTATCCTCCCATAACGGTCGACTATAAAATCAGTAAAAACTACATCTATTACAAAGACTCCAATCTGTTCACCAAGCTGCCGGGCTGGCGCGCGGCGGAGGGGCATAGCCAGCCCGCGCTGGGATACCCCGAGTAGAGCGGAGTCAGGACTTTTTGGCGCGCGCCGCTGCG
>CAIYOV010000157.1 GCA_903927935.1 uncultured Bacteroidota bacterium
GCCGCAGTTTTAAATATGGATACACCTGCGCATCTATTACCGGTCCACCGTTATAGAAAAGATTATCGGGATTGGTTGTTTTTAATAACACCGTTTCGGTGCCATCGGTTTTAACCCCTATTATATCAAGCGTATCCACATCGCTTGGCTGTGCCTGCCACTCCAGATGCTTATGCCAATGTACGCTATGCCATTCAACAGCAGGACCAATTTTAGGTGTAATAAAATTACCCTGATACCAAGTGCCCTGAAAAGTAAAGGAGGTATCGAGAATAGATGTAGCGCCATCGCTATTGGCATAGAATGGACTATAATTGATGTTGCCCTTTTGTGTAAAATAAACCAACTGCCCGTTGAGGTTCCCGTTAGTAAATTGGGTTGAAACAAAACCTAATTGACCTAAAGCGTTTACCAAAGTTGGGCTCCAACTTGTGTACGGAGGATTGTTCACCGAATACATTAATACATAATAGCCGTTTGGAATTGCGTTGATGAAATTCTTTATAACTACATCCCATCCAAGGCCAAGAAAACTATTTGTACCGCTGGTTGGAAAGTCAAATCCGGGCTGGTCGTTAGAGTGATTTGCGCAATGTATATTTCCGTATTGGTCGCCAAAGTTATTGTTATCCCAATTATGGCTCACCCAGGGAATACCGCTTACCGGGTCAATTACGGCAAACGTAAGCCCGCCTCCTGCATAGCCGCAACCTCCCATACGGAAACGATACTCGTTGTAATTATTGTAATCCCATCCAAGTGTTTCGTAGTCTACGTTCCCGCCCACAGCATTTGCTTTACCGGTGCGTACATGTATTTGATTTGTGCTGGATGGAAATTTGAAGACACGGGTGGTATCTAAATTTACATTCTCGTAATTATCTTTTTTGTATTGAAAATAATGCGATTGATTCCACCCCGGGTATTCATCTTTTAAATAAATGAATGAGCTGTAATGCCACTGCTTGCCCGTTGAATCCCATTTTACTCTCCAGTAATAAACAGTGCTGTCTTTATAGATAACATTGGCCGGAGCCCAGTGAACTACACCACCAATTTGATTGACAACGGTGTCTTTAATAGGGTTTGCAAATAATTCTGAAGTGTCAATTTGTAATCGGTAATTACGTAAAGGGGCAAACGGATTTACCGTAGAGGCCTTTAGAATAACCCCCTGTTTTGGAACTATAGCAAACTCATAAGGGTAAATAGGAATAATATCATCGCTTTGAATGTACAGAGAAACCGGAGCAGTTAAGTAATTGTTGCATGGCTCAGCCATTTCCTCAACAGCATACCCTGCATCTACATAAGGTTCAAAAAGATTTTGACCGTAGCCGAGGGTAGAAATGTTTACGGGAATTGTAAAGGCAATTGTGTCTTTGAAAAAAGGAGCGCGTATGTCTTTATTATAATAATAGTATACCGGGTTATTATTAGCATCAAAAATGGTTCGCTTAAGGCTGACATTGATTTTGCTTTTAACCACTTTACCTGCGGGTAAAGTATCATCCACACTGCATTTTCCAAGATTGGTAACAATTATATTTACGTCAAACGAATCAAGCCCGGGTGTTACGACCAATGGAGTGGTATAAACCGAAGAAACATCTATGGCATAGTCGGGTTTGGGATATTGGTTAGGTTTTAATCCGGGGTCACCGTGAAGAGTCATTTCGTAAGCAATCATTTTTGTAAAATCATCTGTATTTGGATTTTGAAACAAATCGCTCAGAGTCTGTTTAATAGCTGTGCCAAGTGGTTGATTGTATTTATTTACGCAGGTGCTTTTATAAAGCTGGTCAGAAAAATTATTTAATCCGCTAGAAACCGACAAACTGGATGTTGCCATAAAAGCAATTGTTCCCTTATCTGCTTCGAGCACAAAACGCTCGCTGTATCCGGGTGTAGCATCGTGAATAAAACCTGAGAAACATCCGTTGGAAAGCATGATTGGATATTTACCATAGTTGGTATAATTCTCCGGCTCATCAATACTAAAATCAAATGCACCGGTAGCCGAGTGACCGAAAAATGTAATCCACGAAACACCACTATTTATTTTTTGTTTAATTGCCTGCGATTGTGTTACCGAAATAGGATCGTTAGTAGTTTTTGAAAACGTAGTAACATGTGCCCCCCATAATGAATCTTCTGCCGTTTTTCTGTAATTATCTACGTAAGTTCTGAAGGCAGCCTGCTCGTAGAAACTGGTTCCGCCACTGAAATGCAGAATTTCTTTTTGCCATTCTTTAGAGGGAATATCCTGCGTGCAGATGTAACTATTCTGCTCAAGCTCGTAGGCTTTAATTTTGTTGAGATAGTCTCTAACCTGATTTCCATTTTTAGCTGCTAATCTACCTATAGCAACATTAGTAGTATCGCTAAACTTAGATGCCGCTAATAAATTATCAGAACCCGGGTAACCAAAGGTAGGAACCAAACATTGGTTATAAGCGGTTCCACTCCCTCCTCGTAAATCGGGCGCTTCTCTTCCTTTACCCATTAAAAAAACATACTTCAGTTTATTAGCAATATCAATGCTGGTGCTTAAATAATTAATGAAATTGCGAATGGCTAAAGGTGATTTTCGAATACCGTAACCAAACTGGTCGTAAAGCACATCAATATCTGCAATACGTGCATTTAAAAATTTCCCAGATGTCGGGTTGTCATTCACATCGCGGTACTTGCGATACTCTTCCACCCAATTGGTTGAAGGAACAGCGCCATCATCAAACAAAAGCCGGTTAGCAATGATATAGTATTCGCCCTGATTTGAAAAATTTGTATAGTCGACAAAATTTACTGGAGTTAATGTAGTAACGTAATTGATGGTGCTTGCATTATCAGCACGTAAATAGAGTTCACGCTTTTGTGCCGATGGGTTTAAATTGAATTTAAGTGGAGAGCTTCCTGCGGGTTGCACAGAATGATAGATCAGGCCGTTCGTTATATCGTATAAAACAGGTTGTGTGCTTTGCTGGTCAAAATTTGTAATCTCCAAATACTTGTTGTTAGAAGAGGAATTTATTTGAAAATAGAACTTAGGAATAATGCCTATACTAGCCGGGCTGAAATTAAAATCGCGGGGATATTCGATAGAAAGGGCACCCACCACATTTTGTTTCTGGCTTAGGCCTCCTCCGTTATCGCTGTAAGATACGCTATTATTGCCACTCACTAATTGCGAAACCGGCACAGGCACCGTTACATTATTCATCTGAAATCCGGTAATCAGTGGTTGATTATATGCCGGGTTTCCGTTAATTGCTATTGATACTTTATGGTCATCATACGAAGAGTTATTCGTATATCTGGTATTAAAAATTGCATTGGGTCCCTGAAAATAAACAGAAGGAGTAGGTGCTGTAAAAGATTGAGGATTGGCCCCGAAATAATGGTCGTAAGTATATCCCTCGCCTACATCGTAAATAGATTTATAAAGTTCTGTTATCCCGAGCGATACATATTTGCCCGGATAATACATGCCAGTGGGATAATTTACCTGTGACAGATACATGAAATACGGTTCGGGGGGAAGTGCGGTATTGATATTATTTGCAGTATCAACGTAACGGGGATGGTTTGGAAGATTGTTGATAGTTAGATAATAAACTGAAGTATTAGTAAATAAACTGTAGGTTGGATTTATCTGATCATCAGGAGTACGATATAGCAACGAATCTATATCGCCTGTGTTATGTTTCCCGTAAAATTCAATGTAATCAATTTGACTTGTAGCGCTATTGATTGAAATATAAATAGGAATAGCTTCCCCATTATGATAAATTACAAAGTTTGTGATATTTACCCCCAAAACAGTTTGACCTATATACTGAACTAGTGTAGAAGCGGGAATCCGATAAATTCCATCTGCTGAAACTTGTATTTTATAATAAGGCTTAGAGGGGTCTGTAATCCATTCATTGCCGAACGACTGTGACTCCGATACCAAAATGGAAGAAATAAAAAAGAAGAGTAGTAGAAGTTTCTTCATGCACTAATCTTTTTGCTTTTTATTGATGTCTAATCTAAGCGAAATCACATGTGAATACAAGCCCGCACCGCCTTCTTTATCTTTTATGGTTGTTAAGTTAGTCAGCGCGTAATCAATCGAAACAATTTTTACATGCACCCCGGCTCCAATGTTTGGCGAAACAGTAAACCGTTTTTTACCCAATTCATCGGTAGAACGCTGAAGGTTTCCAACCCCTACACGAACGCATACGTCAATGTCTTTAGCCGGAACGTACTTTAATTCCATACCTGCATTCATATCAATGCTTATAGGTTTAGCCGCAATTAGAACATTCCGTTTGCCATCAGTAGTAAAAGTAAAGTTCACTTCAGGAGTAATAAAGAACTTGTTTTTGATGTTAGCGCTGTAGGCCGCGCCCAACTGAATTGCAGGCGTTGTAATTTCTAAACTATTTTTAGGCAATTGATTATTGGTTTGCAACAGCACTTGCTTTTCGGCATCAGTAAATGTGATGTTCCATGTATCGAAAGTGCTGGTAATATCGCGCGCCATTAAACCAAAACGCCATTGCTTTAAACGGTATTGTAATCCTAAATCAATTCCAAAGCCGTATGCCTTGGCAAATTTTCCAATCTGGCGGTAAATAATTTTTGCACTTCCACCAATGCTTAACCCTTTAATTGGCAATGCCTGCGAATAGTGAAACATAAAAGCATAATCAGCCGCGCTGAACGAGGTTATCTTACTGTAATCAACACTGCCATCCGGTTGAACTAAAAACAAAGTATTTGGGATGTCATCAACCCCAAAACGAAAAAACGAAAATCCGATAACGGCTTTTTGCGCCTTAACAGGAACTGCCAGCGACACATAATCGTATTTGGCAATACGAGCAAAATATTCAGAATGCATAATGCCAATCTGAAAAGTATTTGGAATGTGAACTAACCCGGCAGGATTGTAATAATTGGAATAGACGTCATCTGTTGTAGCTACCTGTGCATTGCTCATAGCCAACCCTCGGGCGCCTACACCAATATTCAGAAACTCATTGCTGTATTTACGCACGCTCTGCGAAAACAACATGGTACTAGAAAATAAAATAAGCGCAATAAGTCCCTGTCTTTTCATCATACTTTATCGTTTCAAAATTTCCTGCCAGCTATAACGTATATCGTTATCTATATTGCGTAAAGCTGTCAGAAATTTCCGCTTTTCAGTTTCTGTTAATTCTGTCTTTGTAACCGAACCATAAATTTTATTCAATCCAAAAACTATGTTTTCCAATTCTTTAAATAAAAACAGGAATCGCCTTTCCTTATAGAATTGAAAGCTACGTAAAAAAAATTTCTTTTCGTTGTTCAATGAAAAGAAATTGAAATAAGAAGTTAAAATAGTTTCATCAGCATTTTCCAACAAAGTATAATGTTGTGTACAAATTTTTTCCTCTCCCAGAATAATCTGCCGGTCAATTATCATCTCTACTGCCAAATGTGCGATAACCGAAAGCCGCAATCGCTCACGGTTTAACCCTACCTGTAAAAACCATTGCGTTGCCATAGAAACATGTTGTAGGAACAGTGGTGAATTGTGAAATCTCTTATCAGCTCCAAAATGTTGAACGATGCCGATGTGAATCTGTTTCAGATTTTCATCTTCCGGTGGCACGTGTTTTACAATAAAAGAATTGTAAATTTTAGTGAAATGCGGAGTTAAATCGGGAATTGCAAGAGCAGCAACAAACAAAGGATTGTTGGCAGGAAGTTCGGTATAGTAATGAGCGAGAAAGTGCATTCGTATATATTTGTGCAAATTACTAATCAAACAGAAAATAAAAAGCAAATGGGATTTGTAGACGAATTGAAGTGGCGGAATATGCTGCACGATATTATGCCGGGTACCGAAGAGTTGTTGAATAAAGAAATGGTGACTGGTTACATCGGCTTTGACCCAACAGCTGATTCGTTAGGAATTGGCAACATGGTTCAGGTAATGACCTTGATGCATTTTCAACGGAGCGGACATAAACCAATGGCTGTAATTGGCGGAGCCACCGGAAGAGTTGGTGACCCTTCGGGTAAAACAGTTGAACGATCTTTACTGTCGATAGAAGAAATTCAATACAATCTCGATTGTCAAAAAAAACAACTCGAAAAGTTTCTTGATTTCAATTGCGGAAGAAATTCGGCAGAGATTGTAAATAACTACGATTGGTTTAAAGATTTTTCTTTTCTCGATTTTATTCGTGATGTGGGAAAGCACATTTCAATCAATTACATGCTGGCAAAAGATTCTGTACAAAGCCGGTTGGAAACCGGAATGAGTTTTACGGAATTCACCTACCAGTTAATTCAGGGGTACGATTTTTTCTGGCTATGGAAAAACAAAGATGTGAAACTACAACTTGGCGGAAGCGACCAATGGGGCAATATTGTAACCGGGACAGAACTGATACGAAGAAAAGACGGTGGCGAAGCATTCGCTTTAACCACGCAATTGATAAAAAAAGCAGATGGCTCTAAGTTTGGAAAAAGCGAAGGTGGTAACATTTGGTTAGATGCAAAGAAGACATCTGTTTATAAATTCTACCAGTTCTGGCTCA
This sequence comes from uncultured Bacteroidota bacterium, assembly GCA_903927935.1. GTDB lineage: Bacteria > Bacteroidota > Bacteroidia > Chitinophagales > LD1 > Bog-950. The sequence goes on from CAIYOV010000157.1 coordinate 6,585, forward strand.
ACGCAAGCGATGCCGATGCTCCGAATCTCATCCGTATTTTTTCGTTGAAGAACCGGGAAGAAATTAAAACTTTAGAAATGCAACATAACGAAGCACCACATCTTCGCATTCTTCAAAAAGCATTGGCAGAAGAAGTAACTGACAGAGTTCATTCTGCAGAAGCTTTAAAGCGTGCACAGGAAACTACAGATATACTTTTCGGTTCCTCTTTCGAAGATTTTAAACAATTAACTGAAGAAGAAATTGAGGATGCATTTGGTGAGGACATTACGTTCAACGTGAGCAAAGTTTTTTTTACAACCGAGGCAGATGCGGTGGCTTTGATAGGAGAACACACTGCAATATTTCCATCAAAAGGAGAAGCGAGAAAAAGCATTCAGGGAAACGGAGTGAGCATTAACAAGCAGAAATGGAGCATGGATAAAAAAATTACTTCTGCCGATTTGTTGTACGGAAAATATCTGTTGGTTCAAAAAGGGAAAAAGAACTATTACCTGATAGTTGCAAACTAGAGAATGGTGGAAAAACTAGTGCCATGCCTTTTCGTTGCGATAGTTTTTGTGCTTGGCATACAGGGCTGTGGAAGTAAACCATTTGCCTGTATTACGGTAGAAGGTAATGAAGACAGCATCCATGTAAATCAACCGGTTTCTCTTAACGGGTATTGTTCAAGCAATGCTGAGCAATACAACTGGGAAGTAAATCTTGATTCTGTTTATTTTACTCCGCGTATTACACTCATCTTTGCCGCCCCCGGAGAACAGGAAATTTATTTGTTGGTCAGTAACAATGGGAAATCGGCAGGTACGATTAAAAAAATAACAGTTCATCCTTAATTGCTTTCAATCTCGGCATTCAATACCTGCCTCATGCTTTCTGCTTTCAGCAAAATTTCGTTCCATTCATTTTCGGCAGCAGAATCGAAAGTAATAGCACCGCCTACGCGAATAGAAATATATTTTTCGGTTGAGTTGTATAGAATACTTCTAATGACTACATTAAAATCAAAGTCCCCATCACAGGTAAAATACCCCACACTTCCGCTATAAAGACCTCGCTTGAAATCTTCGTATTGCTCAATATTTTTCATCACTTCTATTTTGGGCGCACCGGTCATACTTCCCATAGGAAAAGCATTTTTAATAGTTTCAATAGGTGAAGTTTCGGTTTCAGACGTTACCGTTGAAATCATTTGATTCACAGAGTTGAATTCATATACTTCACAAAGCTCTTCCACTTTCACACTTCCGGCTTTAGAACTTCTCGCCAAATCGTTTCGCACCAGGTCAACAATCATTATGTTTTCAGCGCGCTCTTTTAAATCTTTTTGCAGTTGGGCTTTCAGTGCATCATTTTCTTCGTAGCTATTTCCTTTTCGAATGGTGCCTTTAATGGGTTGTGAAATCAGTTTCGTACCCTCCTTCCGTAAAAATCTTTCGGGACTTACACAAATTAGAAATTCGTCATCAAGTTTTAGAAAACAACTGAACGGTGCTTTTGACTTTTTATTCAGTTTCAAAAATGTTTCCACAGAATTCAACTCTTCATTTTCTGCATAAAACTCATTACAGTAATTCATTTCATAAAAATCTCCGGCTTCGATTTGTTTTCGGATTTTTTCCACGTTCTGCAAGTAGGTTTCTTTCGAAGTTCTAGATTTAAGATTCAGTGGAGATTTTTGATTTTTGATTTCCGACTTCTGGCTTCTGATTCTTTCAACCAATTCAAACGTCTCGGGATAATTCCTGTTTACCGTCAGTTTATCACCGGTTATTTCTAAAATATATCGCGACTCAAAAAAGAAGAGTTCGGGAAATTTTAATCCATCAAAGTTTTCACTTTCGAGATTTTCTATTTCGTTTTTTAAATCGTATGAGAGAAAACCAAAAATTGTTGAATTTACTTTTGCATGAAATTCTTTCAATGCATCAAACGCGTTATTGTTGCAGACAATTTCATCTATAGCATCAACAGCCAGCAACCATTCTTTGCTCCTATAATTATTGTTTGGGTAGTTATTTGAATCAAACAAACAAACTACCCGAAAGTAGTTTGCCCAAATGAGTGCTTTTGTTTTAAACGATTCAATATCGTTAAGAGAGACGGTTGTTGATTCAGCCATATTACAAAAACCGAGGTTTTATAAATCAATTAGCTTTGAAGTTCCATCGCCCGCTTAAACACTAAGCGCTCACGTTCGGGACCGGTAGAAATCATCGTGACTTCGGTACCCAGATATTCTTCCACAAAAGAAAGGTAGCCAAGAAAAGTTTCTGGCAGGTCATCGTAGTTGCTGAAATTGCGAAGATCGGTTTTCCAACCACAAAGTTTATGATACTGCGGTTCGATTACGGTATTTGCCATATCGTAAGGAATCTCCTGTGATATTTTTCCGTTCATCTTGTAATCGGTGCAGGCTTCAATTACTTCAAACTCGTTGAGAATATCAGCTTTCGTCATGGCAATTTGAGTAACACCGTTAATCATAATCGCATACTTCAAAGCAGGTAAATCAATCCATCCGCATCTGCGGGGACGACCTGTAGTGGCACCAAATTCTCTTCCTACGTTGCGAATCCGCTCACCGGTTTCGTCTAACAGTTCGGTAGGGAAAGGTCCGCTGCCTACGCGCGTGCAGTAAGCTTTGGCAATACCAATTACTTCTTTAATTTTTTGAGGGGCAATTCCCAAACCGTTGCAGGCACCGGAAGTAATGGTGTTAGAGGAGGTTACATACGGATAGGTTCCGAAATCAATATCCAGCATAGTCCCCTGTGCACCTTCGGCAAGAATTGTTTTACCGTTTGACAGGGCATTGTTCAGGTAATATTCCGAATCAATCAGGTTAAGCGTTTTTACAAACTCAATTGCTTCGAACCATGTTTTTTCAATTTCCTCCAGCGAATATTCAAAATCATAAATTTTGAGCAGGTTCAAATGCTTCTCCTTTATTCTGCTGTAAATAGCTTTAAAATTATCGGCCAGAATATCGCCCACGCGCAAACCATTGCGACCAGTTTTATCCATGTAAGTTGGAGAGATACCGCGCAGGGTTGAACCGATTTTCTCTACCCCCTTTGCAGCTTCGCTAGCAGCATCTAATATTTTGTGAGTAGGAAGAATAAAATGCGCCTTCTTAGAAATAAACAAGCGCTTATTTACATCAACTCCCTTCGATATAAGATTCTCAATTTCCTTTTTTAGTGTAACAGGGTCAATCACCACTCCATTGCCGATTACATTCATCGGCCTTTCCTGCAAAATTCCCGAAGGAACGGTATGCAGCACCGTTTTTTCACCGTTAATCACAAGGGTATGTCCGGCATTCGGTCCGCCCTGAAAACGCGCTATGATATCGTATTTCGGAGCCAGATAATCAATTATTTTCCCTTTCCCTTCATCGCCCCATTGAAGTCCTAAAAGTATATCGACACTCATCCCAAATTATAATTAGAAATTAAAAAATATAAACCTGAAGGCAATTACACACCTTTCAAAAATTCAAGTGCTTCGGCTTCGTTGTCTTTCACTACAAAGGCCCCTCCAAGCTTAGTCATTACCAATAGCTTTTTCATTTGATCTGACAGGCTGCACAGGGCCACTTCGCCACCTGCATTTCTTGTTTTAGAAACAGCCGTCAGCAACATTCCCAAACCGGTGCTGTTAATAAACTTCATATCAATCAGGTTGAAAAGAAGTTTTTTGCTTCCCGATTCAACCACCTGTTTAACTAATTCCATTACCGGTGCATTACTGTGTTCGCCCAGCAGGTTTCCTTCCAGATAAATGACCATTACTCCGTCTTTGATTTCGTTCTTCATTGTTTGTTTGTTTTTATACAGTTAATAGTTTTTCGGTTTCCTTTTTAGTTAATTCTATCTCGCGTTTTTTCTGGCAACTCCCGCACACGCCATACATATATAGAGTATGATGGGTTATTTTAAAATTAAGCAAATCGGCCATCATGCTTTTAATGTTCTGTATACGAGGGTCGCAAAATTCAACTACTTTTTTACAATCTACACAAATAATGTGGTCATGTTGTTTATAACCGTAGCTTTTTTCGTACTGTGCCAGGTTTTTACCAAACTGATGTTTCTTTATCAAGTCACAACTTACTAAAAGTTCCAGTGTATTATAAACGGTAGCACGGCTTATGTTGAATTTTTTCTTTTTAAAAAAGCTGAATAACGACTCCGCTTCAAAGTGGTCATCGCGTTTATAGATTTCTTCCAGAATAGTGTACCGCTCGGTCGTTTTTCGTAATTGCTTCCGCTCTAAATAAGCTGAAAAAATATTCTTCACCTCCTCAATATGTTCTTCGCGTGTCGTATTCACGCCCGAAAATAAAGGCAATTAGTGATTTGTCAAATTGAAATTTATTGGAGTGTGGATAAGAAAAAGAAAAATAACTGGGGCTCCCTAAGAAACATCAATAGCCATAGGAGTTAAACACTGTCTCGAAATCATCTGTTCAAAAATTTTAACTTCATCGCATCTTTTCCGTAAACTGATTAATGAAGGGTTTTTACGTATTGCTTTTTCATTTCATTGCCACCGGAGCCCTGTTGCAAACATCATTTGCACAGTCGCCTTACGATGATGAGGTTTGTCTTGATAAAACCGTAAAGCAATTAAAGCAGGAAGATCAGAAAAAAAAGGCGCTGAAAGGTTTAGACAAAACGCTCATATACATCTCTTATCTCAGCTATAAAGACCGCAGCGTTGACCGCCCCCTCACTGGCATTGCAGAGTACGAACCTTATCGCGGAAAAATCATCCGAAACATCGAAATTAAAGTGATTGACCCGTATGGTGTTTCTATTGAGCGTCCGAAGAATGAACATTACAACAAGTTTCAGAAATTTGCCAACCGCATTCAGATAAAAACAAAAAACTGGGTGGTAGAAAACGACCTGCTGTTTAAACATGGTGACCGGGTAATACCGGTTCTATTTTCGGATACCGAAAAAAATTTATGGGAACGTAATACATTTAAAGACCTTAAGATTTTTATGGTGCCTGTTGAAGGTAGTGAAGATTTAATAGATGTAGTAGTGATGGTGCAGGATATGTGGAGTTGGAGCCTGAACACCAGCCTAGAATACAACAAAATTGCAGGAGGCATTCAGTTTAAAAATTTTCTGGGTCTACCCATGTCAATTTCTAATTGGGTATCGCTTAATTACCGCAAAGATAATTTGTGGAGTGTCTACGGAAATTATCAGTACGAAAACATACATAAATCGCATATTGATGCAAAGGTTTCTTACGTATACAGCAACTTTACAAAAGGAGGGAATATTTATATCCGCAGAGATTTCTTTTCTGCTAACAGCAGATGGGCAGGTCACCTTAAAGCCGGCATTTTTCGCGAATCGAATGCATTGCCTAATTCGTTCGGTCCCGCAATTCCCACCAAAGTATTTTATAACTGGCAGGATGTATGGCTGGCTACTTCGTTTAAACTGCCCGGTAAGTTTGGCGAGCGGCACGATTTAGTTCGCTTCATACTTTCCGGTCGCATGTATCGCAACAGTTACATAGCGCGCCCTTTTAAACGCAGTGTCGATGGCGCACAAACATTTATTGACCGCACTTTCTTTCTAGGTAGCATAGGTTTCGCCAACTGGAACTACTATGTTGACCACTCGGTTTATTACCTCGGTCAGGCAGAGTATTTCAGCCGTGGTTTAAACGGTGCCCTCATTTTTGGTTTCGATTACGATGAAGAATTACAGAAACGCTTTTACTCCGGTGTACAAATGGAATACGGAAAGTATATAGGCAGAGGTGGATATTATAACATCCGAGCATCGTATGGAGGTTTCACTAAAAAAAATTCCTATCAACAGATTCTTTTAAGCTTCAGGCAGAATTTTTATTCAAGTGCAATTAAGCTTGGACCAAAGTTTATGATGCGGCAGTTTATTTCTGCCACCGTTAATCTTGGTTTCAATCGTCCGCTAGGAAAAGAATTGATAGTAAATAATGGTAGCGGAATACGCGGCATTTTTACCAATTACATTCGCGGCTTGCGCAGTTATGTTTTTAATTTTGAAACAGACGTCTATCCTACTTTCAAAGTTCTTGGATTTACATCAAGCCTGTTTGCTTTTGCCGATATTGCTATTGTTCAGCAAAATTCTTTGAGGAATTACCAGTTGAAACAGGGCTATGGTGCAGGCATCCGATTGCGCAATCTCGGTTTAGGAATCGGCTCGTTCGAACTCACTTTCGCTTATTATCCTAATCTGAATATTCCTGCATTAAAACCATATGCTATTTCCGGTGGCTTTAATAATAATCGCGCTATAATTCCCGAGAATTTGTTTTTACCTACTATACTTTCTACTGAAGGGACTGAATTGAAAAGTGAATAGTAACAAGATTACAAAGCCTGGATAATACCGCATATTTTCCCGTCTACAGTTTCGTAGAGCAAGCGATATTCTTTGCCGGTTTCTTTTCGTTTGTAAGTAAATTCCCCCGAACCGCCTTTTGCAATGGCTTCCTGAACAACTTTTTGCAGCTCTTCACTGTTATCGGCAAGACTAACTGCATCGTCAAGTGTTGCCTTTTTTTCGGTTGGATTAAGCCCGGTCATTTTCAGCATATAATCAGAACGATAAACAGTGTTTTCTTTAATATCGAATTCAATATATCCTACATGCAATAATTTCTGAATGATATCTAAACGCGAATTTTCTTTATCTAATTGTTTTGTGAAACTGTCGATCTGCTTGTTAAGTTTAAAACGTTCAAACGCAAACATCACCGATGAAATCAAAACCTTGCTATCGAACTTTCCTTTGGTTAAAAAATCCTGCGCTCCATAACGCACAGTTTCCAATCCTACTTCTTCATCCGTCAAACCGGTAAGAACAATCACTAAGTTGCCCGGATATTTTCCAAGAATAGTTTTAATAGTATCTACTCCGAAACTATCTGGCAGGTTCATGTCGCTTAAAATAATATCGAATGTATTTTCCGATAATAGCTCCAATGCTGCTTTTACTGTTTCGGCATGCGAAACATCAAATACAGGCGAAGTAGATTCTCCGAGATAAAACTTCATTAAAAAGGCATCTCCGGGGTTGTCTTCAATCAGTAAAACTTTTAATTCCTGTGCTGCCATAGCTTTATTCGTGTGGTAATTGAATGGTATTAAACCAAAATACTTCTATCAGGCGAATCACTTTAGCGAAGTCATCAAAATCAACAGGTTTTAAAATATAGCAATTGGCGTGCAACGAATAGGCTTTTGAAATATCGTGGTCAGCATCAGAAGTAGTTAGCACAATCACCGGAATTTTTTTCAGTGAATCATGTGCTTTTATTTCCTTCAAAACTTCAATACCATTTTTCTTAGGCAAATTTAAATCGAGCATAATAATATGTGGACGAATAGAATCGGTATACTTACCACGTTTCATTAAAAAATCTACGGCCTGTTCACCATCTGTAACCACATCCAAGTGAATATCCATTTTACTTTCCTTCAAAGCTTCCTGAGTCAAACGGATATCGCCCGGATTATCTTCTACAAGCA
>CAIYOV010000158.1 GCA_903927935.1 uncultured Bacteroidota bacterium
CGTCTACAGTTGTTGAAATAACAACATTGGGGCATTCTTGCGTTGGTTCGACGGGAGGTTTTGATGTTCTTGGTGTTTGCTGAATTTGTTCACCTGTGGTATATACTGCTGTAGTAGAGCGTACATGCGGTTGTTGCCGGGGCTGTTGCTGGGGCTGTTGCTGGGGCTGTTGCTGGGGCTGTTGCTGGGGCTGTTGCTGGGGCTGTTGCTGACGTTGTTGCAACTTATTTTGCATTCTTTCTTTCATTTTTGCTTGTTTCATATTTTGTTGTAAATGACTCTGTAAAGCGCCTATATTTATTTTGCCTCCCTTGCCGCCCAACCCGCCTAAACCTCCAAGGCCAGACATTCCCAATTGGTTCAACATACTTGACAAATTTCCCATACCCGGCATATTCTTCATATTACTCAAGAGTTCGCTTGCCTCTTGCATAAGTTCACTTTCTTTAATATCCCCATTTTTGAATTTATCGTCTAACTTTTTACCTACATTCTTAACCATATTCATCAATTTGCCAGGATTTTTAAACAATTTTTGAAATACATTTCCCATATTTAATTTTTCTGGATTTTCCATGTCTATACCTAGATCTAAATCTCCAGCAGTCTCTTCTGCGATTTCTTTAGCAAGAGCACCAATTTTACCATTCAATAATTTTGAAATATGATCATGCACTGCTTCGGGATTGGGCATTTCGGGCTGTTTTTTTGAATCGGAACTTGTACCCGCATCCGCACCTGCACCTGCACCGCTGGGATTAGTAAAATTAAAACCAGGAAATTTTGACATGTCGATATCTCCCATATTCATATTTTCAGGCGAAAAATTCTTAAATTGTTCTGCAAACTTTTCAAAGTCTTTCATATTTATTCCTCCGAATTTCTCATTTTCTCCCGCGTCTCCTGTACTAGTGTTTTCAGGTTTCTCTCCTGTTTCTTCACCGCTTCCTCCTCCACTTCTTCCCGCGCCACCCATAAACAAGTCATGCATATTTTTGAAGGTCTCTTCTAACTTATCTTTCAACTCATTTTCATTAATGGCTTCAAATAATTTTGCAGTGTCTCCGAATGAATTACGATCAGAAATGTTAGTTATAATAGAAAAAAGAATAAGTTGTAAATATTTCCATATGGTATCACGTGTATTATTTGATATATCAGAAGTATTCCATATATCACGAAAGTCTACATCTGGCAAAAAACGCGTATCAATTAATTCATTTTTATTTTCCTTTTTAAAAATATCATCATTTTTATATAAAATATCAAAAAATCGCGATGGATATACTTTTTTTGAATACTCATATAATGCGATCATTTTTTCATCAGTAATTGTACGATCAATCAAAACAGTACCATCCTTTTCGGTGGTGGTCATTATAAAATTTTTCTCAAGATTTTCTAAATATTCTGGAAATGTAGTTGAAATATCAGACATAAAATCGGAAATTACCTTTTTAAATTCATCGGGAATTACCTCAGGTTGTGCATCGGAAGATGAACTATTTCCCTTTGAAGATGATTTATTTTTTTTACCCATGTATATTTTTATTCTATAATTTAGTATTTAAATCAAA
>CAIYOV010000159.1 GCA_903927935.1 uncultured Bacteroidota bacterium
ATAAGTTGATGCTTTACAATAAATTGTTGAAAGGTGGTGAATAAAAGTTTCCGTAAATCTCAAAATGACCGCCCCGCTTGTTAAAACTTCTCAAGCAAAACAGGCTGGTACAATATTTAGCGCGAAATGAGTTCTTGATTTATAAATTCGCTACGTGAAAAAAACAACGATACTCTTCTTTGCACTATGTGCCTTTGGCTTTAGTTCTTACGCCCAAAAAATAGACCGGCTTATTCAGTTTTCAGGATACGCCTTAACAGCCGATAGTTTAATGGGGGTTCCGTTTGCACACATCACTATTGTTAACCGCGGACGCGTGGCAACTGCCGGACCGGACGGTTTCTTTTCGTTTGCTGCACGCGAAGCCGATACACTTTATTTTACCTGCGTTGGTTTTTCGCCCGTTAGGTATGTTATCCCCGCCAAACTGGAGAACGAGAAGTTTTCGGTAATACAGATGATGACTAAAAGCGATATTTATTTGCCGAACACTATCATTTATCCGTGGGGCGGCCGCGAAAACTTTCCGCAGGCATTTAAAGATCTGCACTTACCCGATGACGATATTCAGCGCGCTAAACGCAATATGGACAGAGAGCGTTTAGCTGAACTGGGTGAAAAATTAGAGCAGGACGGTGGTGAGGCTTCATCACTTGCCCTTCGCAATTCATCTGCAAGAACTTATTACTACGGGCAAACTCCGCCTCAAAACATTTTCAACCCTCTTGCCTGGGCTGAGTTTATCAGAGCCTGGAAACGCGGAGACTTTAAGAAGAAGTAAAACTTTAGTCTTACCGGTAGTTATTCTGTTACGGCTTTTTTGATTCGTCAGATTCTCAAAGAATATCGTTTATGGTGAGGTAATAAAACGATCACTTTCAGGGCTGGTATTGAGCCCTTGCTTTATTTTCTAAAAATTTCTACTTTTAGGCTTGTCATATATTAGTAAACTAAAAGTTTAAGACTATGGCAAAACACAGACATACCCAAGCTGTTTTCAAATTCTCCACCAGTGTTCCTCAACTTATACTGGATGTAAGAGCATTAAAAAAAACCATTACCACCTCACCGGCCAACACCTATGTAAGCATACCACCGGCTACCATTACCCAACTCGAAAACCACCTGACCGTGCTGGAGGACAAAGAGGTGAAAGTGGGTAAAGCTGACGGTGCAACAGCCGCCCGCGATGAAGCCGAAGCTGCCGTAATACGGGATGTGCGCGAACTTCTGGCTTTGGTGCAGATAGCAGCCAATAGAGCAGAAGATGAATTGGAGACCGTAACCATTATAGAAACCTGCGGCATGAAAGTGCGGAAGAAAAAGATAAACGTAAAAGCCGAAATTGCGGTAACAAAAGATAAAAAGCTGGCCGGAGTTTTACGGCTTACCTCAAAAGCAGCGAAGCGCGGCATGCGCGCTTCGTATGAATGGCAGATGAGCTTAAACGGCATTAACTTTTCTACCATAAAAACCAGCACCGGCAGCCGCACTACCTACACCACCACTGCTGAACCGGGCACTAAACTGTATTTCCGCAGGCGCATAATACTTAGTGAAAGTAACGGAGGAACTATGGGCTGGAGCCAAACCACTTATATTATTGTAACTTAAACTGAAGTAAACTCCATTGCTCACATCATAATTGTAACGCGGCACGTCATAATTATGAGGTGGCACCTTACATTTATGATGCGGCACATGCTAATTATTATGCAGCACGTTATAATTAAAAGGCGGCACCTCCTAGTTACGATGCAGCACCTTCTATATATTACGTGGCACCTTTAAATTATAATGCGGCACATCGTAATTATGACGTAGCACCTTCTAATTGGAATGCGGCACCTTCTAATTACAACGCGGCACCTTACAATTTGGATGTGGCACGTTGTAATTGCAAAGTAGGTTTAATCACTGCAGAATAGCACTAAGCGGGTTGTTTGGTTATTAATTATCGAGTACAAATACTCTAAGTAGATGCTCCGTGTATTTCCAGAACTAAAAAAGGTTGACGCAAAACGTCAACCTTTTTTAGTTATTTATAGAGAACTGAATTAATTCATCCACTTAAAGAAAGTAATTTGCGGAGGACCGTCAACTCCGGCATCAGTCATTACTTTTTTCATTTCAGGCGAAGCTAAACGGGCCTTTACTTTGGCCATATCGGTAATAGCAAAGAGTAACGACACTGTGTTTGGGTCATCTAAACTGCGCGTCATACCACGGTCAACCATACCATTGGCGGCACGGGCAGCTAAACCCTCGCTGTCATATACTTTTAACCATGCATCAAAATCCTTTACATGGTGGGTAACCATAATACGCTCCTGTTGCGGAATTGTAGTGGTATCATCGCGAATAACCTCTACAAACGAAATAGAAGGAGCGCTGTTTACCCCTGCTTTTTTCATTACCTCTTTCAAATTAGCGGAGGCAGAAAAGTCTTTCGCTTTAGCTAAATCGCCAATCACGTTGTAAACCACAACCAGTTTATCGTTATCCAACCCGCGACCTACCGATGCATCGGTAAAACCATTCACTTTGCGGATAGAATCATGGCCATTAAAGGCAGTCATCCATTTGTCGAAATCTTTTACGGTGTGTTGAATAATCATAGCCTTGTAAGGGGTAAACACCGGTACGACAGCAACGGGTTTAGTGGTGTCGGCTACCGGAGTTTCGGCAGTCTCTTTTGGTTTGTTGTTGCACGATACCAGCAATAATACAAGCAGGGCAGTAAAAACATTGGCAATCTGTTTCATTTGTTTGGTTTGGGTTTTAGTTGGTAAATAAAGTTTGTGTCGGTCTTTCAACCACTTCGAAATAAGTATTATTTATTTAAGAAGAATAAAGTTCTTTTAAACATCCATTCCGGTAAAAGTTTCCGGGTGAATATGGCCGGTTGGGAAGTAGACGGAGTGTATATACTTTTCGGTAAACCGCTCGAATCCGAATTGCCCTGCGACAGGAAAAAGAAATATATTTTCTGCGAAGCTTCCTTCAGCCTGCCTATGTTTTTGAGAGGCTGTCTAGACTATAACTATGGCGAGATAAGCAAACTGCACAGTTACGAGCAGTTAGGCAAAATAGACAACTTTACTAACTCCCTGCAAAGCGGCATCAATGAAGACCCCTGCCCCCCGTGGCAATTACCCTCTTAAAGACTGGATTTTTCTCAGCTATACCATTGAGAAACTGAATTGAAGAAAGATAAAGGTATTGCTGCGGAGCATTTAACCGGTTACCCGTTGCCGGTAGTATTTCCGGCAACACCGGACAATAACGGCAGATATCTATTCTTTAAAAACAGAAACAGCACAACTACCAGGTATAAAGGGTTGATGCAAAAAATAACCATCGGCAAACTGATGTAGGGAAAAAAAATATTCATAACAATACTAAAACCCATATGCATAGCAAGCAGCAACAGTCCAAAAACGAATGCCCAGGTTTTGTTTATCAGTAGCACAAAAGCAAACACCTCCAAGACTAAAGAACCACCCAATAAAAATTTAATAACTAGTGGATGGGTCATTATCCATTCTGCCATAGCTGCCCCCTGCAGTTGAAGTTGCAGATTACCATTGGTCACGTACTGATAATTAAACGACTTGAGCACCTGTAACGATATATTTGGTGAATTGCTAAACCAATCAATGCCCGAGGTGGCTATTTTAGAAATAGCAGCAAGCGTATACACCGCAGCAATAATCTGGATGGTAAATTGAACTCTGTTTCTGTTCAGCTTTTGACTAATACCCAAATAGTTTAAAGCATACGCTGCAAACTGAGCAAAAAATACAAGTGATAAAATTCCGTTCCGGCCCAATACCCCGTTCGATTCGCCTATTGAGTAAACAAAAAGCCCGATGGTAAAAAGTAAAAAGGTAGAAACTATCATGCCTACTTCAAGAACATATAACACCAATAGAACAGCAAGCAAAACACACACCCCAATTTTAACCGCGGGGTTCATTAAAATACTTCCGTCAATTAAATGCAAAATACCAACCGGATAGGGAATACTGTTGTACTGGTTTAATGCGTATACAGCAAATACGAAAAACAGCAGGGCATAAAGTAGTTTCATGCATCGCCATTCTAACGCAGTATATTCGTCACCCGGTGTATTATTCCACCTTAGACTTGTACATTTCCAGTTCATCGCTGATAATTTTACCGTTTTCAAGGTGAAAAAATGTTCTATTTAAACTCATAGTGTCAAAAGGAGGCTGACGATATTTGGTTGAAAGTATATAACCAAACATTTCCTTTCCTATGGTGTCTGTATTTTCTTTAGTAGGGTTCGTGTAATGATGCAAGTCAAGCAAGCTAATATATAAGTGGCCCAGTTCGCCACCATCTACTTTAAAATATTTATTTAAAGGAACCATCCGCTGATGGTTATCGCAAAGAAAAAACAGATATGAGCTGTTGGGGAATTTGTTATACATGGGGTATTTCGAAAACGGATAAAACTCGCTCAGGCATAGGCACAAAATGATGTAACTTGCAAAAATCAGGTAACGCCATCTGTTTTCGTTGCTGAAAATAGAAAGCCTGCTGAGCCGGTAATAAAACCTTTGAAGAACCCTGTAAGACCCGATGACTACAGATATTGCCAACAGCAGATAAGCATATACAGCAACAACACCAAACCCGATTTCGGGGTATTGCAAAGTATAGAGCAAGAACAACGATTGGATTAAAATTATTAAGAAGCCTTTCCAGCGTTGTATATTCAAATAATCTGTTAACAGAAGAATCCAAAAACCGTATGACACCGGGGCATACAGATTAAAACACAAAAAAGTAAGCAGATAAAAATCAGGGAACCATTGTTTGTGCGCGGCTAAGCTTGCCCCGAAATAAAAATAGACAGGAATAAACCGGTTGATGATAAACAGCGAAAGCGATAGCAACGCAATTACGGTGAATAAAAACTTTCTTTGCGCTGTCATAAAAATTTAGTGGTTATAGCAGAAGTCACTATGGTAAATATAAATTTTCCCGGCTCGCTCTCCCTTTAAACGAGTAGGAGTCAGCTCCCTTCCTTCTTTTTTTACCTTAGCCTCACCAAACTATCCCGATGAAAAAACTGTTGTTCTATTTCCTCTTGCCAATTAGCTGTTGCCTGTTGTTATTCTCCTGCAATTCATGCAACAACAACGCCAATACCGGCAACAAAAAATTTTTCCGCTACAACCAAAGCAGTAACATTGCTTCGCTCGACCCAGCATTTGCCAAAGACCAAAGCACCATCTGGAGTTGCAACCAGTTATATAACTCGCTGGTGCAATTAGATGATAACCTGAATACAAAACCAAGTATTGCGAAAAGCTGGGAAATTTCGGAAGACGGGAAAACCTACACCTTTCATCTGCGCAACGATGTAAGGTTTCATGACAATGAATGTTTTGAAGGCAGCAAAGGGCGGCTGGTAAACGCCAGCGATGTGGTGTTCAGCCTCAAAAGAATTATTGATAAAAAAACAGCCAGCCCCGGTGCGTGGATTTTCAACAACAGTGTGGATTCAATTGAGCCGTTCAAAGCCATCGATGATTCTACCTTTCAGTTGAAACTGCTTAGGCCTTTCCGTCCTATGCTTGGTATTTTAACTATGCAATACTGCTCGGTCATTCCCGAAGAAGCAATTAAAAAGTATGGAGCCAACTTTCGCGCACATCCCGTAGGCACCGGTCCGTTTATGTTTAAAAACTGGAAAGAAGGCACCGCTTTAATTCTGGTGAAGAATGAAAACTACTTTGAGAAAGATGAAAAGGGAAATCCGCTTCCATATCTCGATGGAATAAAAATCAGTTTCATTGATAACAAGAAGACAGAGTATCTCAGCTTTAAACAAAAGGAACTCGATTTCATCAACAGTATTGATGCCAGCTATATTGATGAAGTGCTTGATGAAGACGGCAACATGAAAGCCGAACTGAAAGACAAATTCAACCTGCTTAAAACACCTTACCTCAATACTGAATATCTAGGTTTTCTCACCACCGGTAAAAACGAAAGCGAAAACCCATACCTTAATAAAAAACTGCGCCAGGCCATCAATTACGGTTTCGACCGCAGAGAAATGCTGAAGTATCTGCGCAACGGAGTGGGCAAAGCGGCAGAGAGCGGCTTCACTCCTTTCGGTCTGCCGAGTTTCGATGCCGAAAAAGTAAAAGGGTACACCTATGATTTAGAAAAAGCCAAGCAACTGCTTAAAGAATCAAACTTTGATAAAGCCAACAAGAAACTGGTTCTATATACCAACGAAACTTACAAGGAATACGCGCTCTTTATCACCAAACAGTTAGAGAAGATTGGCTTAAACATGCGTGTAGAAATTTCGCAGCCGTCTATTCTGCGTGAATGGATGAGCCAAGGTAAGGTGCAGTTCTTCCGTGGAAGTTGGCTGGCCGACTATCCGGATGCCGAGAATTACTTTGCAGTATTTTACAGTAAAAACGGTTCCCCTCCTAACTACACGCGCTTCAACAACAAACAATTTGATGCGTTGTATGAAAAAGCATTGATGGAAAATGACGACTCAAAACGCTTTGAGCTTTATCACGGAATTGAGAAGGTAATCATTGACGAAGCACCGGTGGTTCCATTGTATTACGATGAGGTGCTGCGCTTTTCGCAAAAGAACATCGAAGGCTTAACCGCCAATGGTTTGAATCTTTTAAATTTGAAAAGCGTGAAAATTAAATGAAACAACTCCGCCAGCTTCTTGATTTTATCCTTTACTCCAATATTTTTATTGGGCTTTGTGCTGTGGCACTCACCTTCACCAACCAACTTACGGTTGAGGGCGATATAAAGTTTGATAACAGTTGCTGGTTTGTATTGTTCGCCACCATCTTTACATATTCCTATCTCAAGTTTCACAACTCTGAAACAGTATTTCCATCCACCAGTCACCGGCATTGGGCGGCAAAAAACAATCAGCTTTCAAAAAATATATTGCTGCTTTCGCTGTTGGCATCCGGTTGCCTTTTCTGGCTGCTGAACACTAACACCAAAATAATTGTGCTGATTCTGGCGGCCTTTACGGCAGTTTATGGTTTTGTAGAAATTCCTTTCTTAAACCCAAAAAGAAAACTTCGCGATTTCGGCTTGTTTAAAACACTCTTTGTAGCTATCGTCTGGTCGGTAACTACCGTAATTGTTCCCCTTCAGGATAGTTTTGTTGAACCGGCAATGATGGTGTTTCTCCTGCTACGCAGGTTTCTTTTCATTCTGGCACTCACCATGGTATTTGAAATTAAAGATATGAAGGGTGATGAAGCGCATGGTTTAAAAACACTGCCTATGATGTTCGGAATATCGAACACAAAAAATATTGCGCAGGTAGTTCTGTTTGCGCTCATCCTCATCAACCTGGTGCAGTATTTATTCTTCGATATTTCGTTGCTAAATATGCTGGCAGTTAATTTTTCATTGTTGGTTTCTATTCTATGCATTCAGCCGTTAAAAGAAGAAACTCCTGAAGTTTGGTATTATTTGGTACTTGATGGGATGTTGGTTTTGCAATTTGTTTTTGTTTACGCTGTCACCAAATATTTGTGATGAAAAAAACCATTGCCATCAATATCCTCATAATTCTCATTCTGTTGCTGGTGATTGAAGTAGTAAGTCGTATGGCTCTTCAAAAACTATACAACCGCGACTTTGATTCTTCGCTGATAGTAGACAATAAATATTTCATCTCATCCGGCTTAAAAGAAAATTCCACCGGTATGGTTTGGGGCAAACCTTTTCATACCGATGAGATGGGAAGAAGGAAAAATAAAACAACTTTCGACTCTAAGAAAAAGAAATGGCTTTTCATTGGCGATTCTGTAACAGAAGGTGTTGGAGTGGATGACACTTCTACATTTTCAAGTTTACTTTCAGAAGAACTTAACGAGTATAACATTTGTAATTATTCCCTAATCGGTTATTCAACTACCGATTATGTAAACGTGCTGAAGTCGGTTATATCCAATGATTCAACCACCGAGTTAGTCACCCTTTTTTATTGCTTGAATGATGTATATGGAAATGCGAAGGCAGAAGAATTGCCGGTGATGGCAAAGCAAAACATCATCGGCAAGTTGAATGAATTGTTGCAGAACAGATGCGCCACTTACAAACTCATTAAACTCTTCTTCTACAAAAACTCCGATCGTTATTTTATTTACGATTTACAGTTTTACGAAAACGAAAGCGAGAATTTTGGTGAGGCAATGAACGACCTACATACCTGCGATTCGTTGTGCAAATCGAAAAACATTTATTTCAATGTGGTGATGCTGCCTTATCAATCGCAGTTAAGAAGCAGGAATTTCATTCCACAGCAATTTGTAAAAGGGTTTTGTCAGGAAAATGCAATTTATTTTTCTGATGCTTCTGAATACTTTTCAAAGCAGCCGGACATTAACCGGCTTTATCTCTTTGCCGATGAGATTCACTTCTCTGATAAGGGTCATAAAGCGGTCGCTGATTTTTTGTCACGGTAATTCATTCACACAATTATATTTGCCCTGTTAAGAAACTACGATATGAACGCAGAAATAAGAAACAACTGGACACTCGATGAAATCCGTGAAATATATTTTTCACCGGTGCTTGAATTAATGAACCGTGCAACAGCAGTACATTCAAAATACAATACTGCAGGCGAAGTACAGGTTTGCACTTTGCTTTCCGTAAAAACAGGTGGCTGCTCTGAAGATTGCTCTTACTGTCCACAGGCAGCGCGTTACGATACCGGTGTGGAAGCACAAAAACTAATGACTTACGAAGATGTAATAGGTAAGGCATTGGATGCAAAGAATGGGGGCTCTACCCGTTTTTGTATGGGCGCAGCTTGGCGCAGTGTTCGCGATAATTCCGATTTCAATAAAGTGATTGATATGGTAAAGGGCGTAAACGCTATCGGTCTTGAAGTATGCTGTACACTGGGTATGCTTACCGAACAACAGGCCCACCGTTTAAAGGAAGCCGGGCTGTATGCATACAACCACAACCTTGATACAAGCGATGAACATTACACTGAAATTATTTCGACCCGTACCTACAAAGACCGTTTAGAGACACTGAACAATGTAGAGAAAGCCGGTTTGAGTGTTTGTTGTGGAGGAATTATTGGTTTAGGAGAAGAAGATGAGGACAGAATAAAATTGCTGCATACACTCGCTACGCGCGAAAAACATCCTGAAAGTGTTCCGGTAAATGCATTGGTAAGCGTAAAGGGAACTCCTCTTGAAGGAAGAGGCCGTGTGAAGATTTGGGATATGGTCCGCATGATAGCTACTGCGAGAATTCTGATGCCAAAGTCAATGGTGCGCTTAAGTGCCGGAAGAAACGAAATGAGTTATGAGCAGCAGGCACTATGTTTCCTAGCTGGCGCGAATTCAATTTTTACAGGCGAAAAACTGCTTACCACTCCAAACCCTGGCTTTGATGCCGACAAGGAAATGTTTGAATTGCTTGGCTTAAAACCGCGCGAATCATTCAAGGCGGAGAAAGAGAAAGAAATAGTTCTTTCATAATTGTATTTTACTCCGCGTCTTTAATATCTCGCGAGAAAATCAATGAGCACCTCCATTCACAATTATATTCTCTCAAAGCTTCAGCAGCGCAGGCTCGAGAACAACTTTCGCACGCTCAAAACCACAAACGGCTTAGTTGATTTTTATTCCAACGATTATCTCGGCTTTGCAAGAGATGAAGCATTAAGAGAAATAGTTCAGAATGAAATAGAATCTCAAACCAATTCCTTCCTCGGCAGCACCGGTTCACGTTTACTTTCAGGAAATAGTGAATATGCAGAAACGCTAGAAAAATATTTGGGGGAATTTCATCAAGCTGAGGCAGCACTGATTTTCAATTCTGGTTTCGATGCTAACTATGGTTTGCTTTCAACATTACCTTATAGAGGTGACACGATTATTTACGATGAATTGATTCATGCCTCTATGCATGATGGAATAAGAAATAGTAAGGCGAATTCGGTTTCATTTTCGCACAATAACCTAGGAGGACTGGAAGATGAGCTCAAATCGGCAACCGGTTTAAAATATGTGGTGATTGAATCCATCTATTCAATGGATGGTGACTATGCCCCCTTAAAAGAAATTGCAGCCTTATGCGAAAAATATGAAGCAGGACTAATTGTAGACGAAGCTCACGCCACAGGTATTGCCGGCAGCAAAGGTCAAGGCAGAGTGGCAAGCGAAATACCGGGGGCGAAAGTAGTGGCACGCATTCACACATTTGGCAAAACTATAGGCGCACATGGTGCGGTTGTGCTTTGTTCCAACGAATTGAAAGAGTTTTTGATTAATTACTGTCGTCCGTTTATTTATTCTACCGCTTTGCCTTTCCATTCGTTGGCTGCAATTAAATGTTCGTATGAGCTATTGAAGAACTCGAATGAAAAAAGAGGAAAACTTTATTCGCTTATCGCGCTTTTCAAAAAGCAGGTAAAATCGAAAGAAAATTTTCAGCTCATTACAAGCGATTCTCCCATTCAATCGTTGGTAGTTTCAGGTAACAAAAGTGTAAAAGAATTTGCTTTAAAAATTCAGCAGGAGGGTTTAGATGTTCGACCTATTCTTTACCCTACTGTGCCAAAAGGAAAGGAACGCATAAGAATTTGCATTCATAGTTTTAATACCAACGAAGAAGTAAGTAAAATTGCTGAAACAATAAACTTGCTTTAATGCTTCAGCTACCCAAAAGAATTTTTGTTGCAGGAACCAGTACTGGTGTTGGAAAAACAATCGTATCTGCCATTCTTGCAGAGGCATTACATGCCGATTATTGGAAACCGGTGCAATGCGGAAATCTGGATGAAACAGACACAGACATTGTTCAGTCATTGGTTTCAAACCACGTTTCAAAATTCTATCCCGAGTCTTATCTTTTAAAAACTGCCTCATCGCCACATTATGCAGCGGAAAAGGAAAACGTTGAAATAAGTCCTGACCGCCTTCATGTTCCTTCTTCCGATATTCGTTTGCTGATAGAAGGCGCAGGTGGGTTGATGGTTCCCTTAAGCAGGGATTACTTAGTTATTGATTTGATAAAATATCTGGAAGCATCGGTGATTCTTGTTTCGAAAAATTATCTGGGAAGCATCAATCATACTTTACTCAGCATAGAAGCGTTGAAACAACGAGGAATAAATGTGCTGGGAGTTTTTTTTAACGGAAAAAACTTTTATGACAATGAAGAAATCATTCATCACTTTGCTCATATTACTTTACTGGGCGAGATTGATAAAGCAAATGAACTGAACAAAAACTTTATCAAAACACAGGCTGAAAAACTGAAACTATCTTTATTACAACACTTTGAATTATGAGTATCCCGATTCAAAACTCACCTGTCTGGCATCCATACACGCAAATGAAAAATGCGGAGATAATACCCATGGCTAGTGGAAAGGGAACATATTTATACGATGAAAAAGGAGAGCAATACATAGATGCCGTTGCGAGTTGGTGGACAAACATTCACGGTCACTCACATCCTTATATTGCCAATGCAATTACAGAGCAGGCAAAAATATTAGAGCATGTAATTTTTGCCGGCTTTACTCATGAACCTGCAGAGAAATTTGCAGTGAATTTGCTGCAAAGAATTCCTTATCACCAAAAAATATTTTACTCTGATAACGGCTCAACAGCTGTTGAAGTAGCTATCAAAATGGCTCTTCAATACTGGAGTAATAAAGGCGAAGAACGTAAGAAAATAATTTGCTTTCACGATGCATATCATGGCGATACTTTCGGAAGTATGAGTGTAAGCGCACGTGGAGTTTTCACTCAACCATTTAAAAATTTACTTTTTGAAGTTTCGTTTATTGATACACCTAACTCGGAAAACGAATTAGAAATTATTCAACAATTACATCATCATTATGATGCGGCTGCTTTTATTTTCGAGCCACTGGTTTTAGGCAGCGCTGGAATGCTGATGTACTCTGAAAAAGTATTAGATACACTTATCTCCATTTGCAAACAGTATAACATTCTAACTATTGCCGATGAAGTAATGACCGGGTTTGGCAGAACTGGAAAATTTCTGGCTACCGATTACTGCAATAATAAACCTGACATCATTTGTCTCTCTAAAGGAATTACAGGTGGCTTTCTTCCGTTTGCTGCAACCACATGCACCCAAGAAATTTATGACACATTTCTTTCTGATGAAAAATCGAAAATGCTTTTTCACGGCCATAGCTATACCGCAAATCCAATTGGATGTGTGGCAGCAATAGCCAGTCTGAAAGTATTTGACATTGAGAAAACATTTGAAAAGATTGC
>CAIYOV010000160.1 GCA_903927935.1 uncultured Bacteroidota bacterium
TCGGTTACATGTTCCTGCACTTTAATTTCTCCTACCCAGTCTTCGTCTTTCGCCACCGGTGGAAGCACTATTGGGTTGCCCAGATAGTCAATGCGTTTGCCGGGATAAATGTGTGTTGTAATGAGATAGGCGAGCAGCGATTTACGGTCTAATGCCGGATGAACGAAAGGTCTCAATTCTTTTGCATGATACTCCGGATACAAACTCCAGTGCAGGTTGGGTTTCATGTGGTGTGCTCCGTGATATCCGTTATTGAATAACAGCCAGTTTAAAAATCCACCGGTAAAGTTGCGACTGTGGTTATAGGGGTGTTCTTCATCGCAGCCATCGTGCTGAAAATAGTTGGTGCCTACAATGCCCCAGGCAGCATACTGATGCGGGATGAATACAAAAAGCAAAAAGCATTTCCAGTTCACAAAGGCCAATACCACTTTAACGCCAATTACCAAAAACATTTCTAGAGCATATTGGCGAAACCAGGCGGGGCGCTCGGTATACATTTTTTGAGCAAAACGTATTTCGCCTTTCAGAATATCGCCACTCATAATAAAAAAGAAGAAAAGCTGGTTGAGCAGGTTTAGCCGGTAGCGTGCCTTAGTGGTGCGGATGGCATCTTTGGGGGTTTGAGTGTATTTGTGGTGGCTGAAATTATGCCCGGGCACATAGGCACTGGTGCTGTGGCCGTAAGTAAAACCGAGCACTACCTGAAACACTTTGTTCATCCATCGCTTTTTAAAAATGGGAACGTGGATGGTGTTGTGTACTATTGTGGCGCAAATAAACGCCATCAGGCAGTTAACCACTACCCAAAGACTTATTTGCCATCCGTTCATTTGCTGCCATAAAAACCATGGAGCAATGGCCACGGCAAAATAGAGGGCCACATTAAGTAAGGTACGAACATCGGCAGTATAACGAAGCATGGTGCTAAGTTAGTTTTCTTGGACAAAAAGCATTTGCCCTTAGCCATGCAGGCATTATTTCTCGTAATTTATTTACTCCACACAAAAAGACGAAACCCGATTATCAAATATCCTAGGATGCCTGTAACAGTGGTGAAGTAATTTAATTTGAGGTTTTTAAAATTATACGGATTAAGCTTTCATGTAATTGCATTGATGGCGCAAGTTAAGGCTTCGTTTTAAAATAGAATGAAACCGGTTCTGAGCAGACCTTTTTATTCCTTAATTATTTTTCTTGTAACTGATGGGCCGTTACTGTTTTGAATAAGTAAAAAGTATATACCCCTCGGGTAATCATTAAGATTCATTACCGTGATTTTATTTTTAATACTGACAAAGCGGATGCATTCCTGACCATATGCATTGAACAGTTTTATGCTGCTGCCATAAAAATTTTCGCATTCAATGTTTAGCAGGGCACCGGTTGGATTGGGATAAACTTTAATCTCCCTGTCAGCATTGCCGGTAGACTCCATAACTGCCGCGTAAAAGGAAGTGTCACAAACGGGAGTTGTTGTAATGATAGGTGCAAAAAATGAGGCTAAATTATTTTCTCGCAATATGAAATTATCATACGCATGGCATGGGTTGTTGATTTGATCGGCACAGCTTCCGGTACCCAATAAAAAACTATAAGGAAAATTAGTAGTGGTAAATTCATCATGAATATTATACCCATAATTATTGCCGGTATTCCACTGGCTGAATGCTCTGCTGCCATATACTTTTGATGTATTCGCAATGCTGCTGCAGTTATATCCGTTTGTCATACACCACGACAAACCCGCATACACCACACCGCTGTCGATAGGCACGACCATATCACATGGCTGATGAAAGGAGTATATAGAAGGCAACGGTTTATTAACAGCATGGCTTTTGAGCAAATTACTAAGCATGCCACCATACATATTCCCTATTGCCTTGATGGTATAATTGATTGTTGTGGGTTCAATGTCACCTTCTATACCGCCTAAGTCAGGCCGGCTGATGGTGGAATCTGAAAAGGTTTTGCCTAAGTTGTATTGGCAACTCAGGGCATTTGCATTCGGTTTTGCTGCGTCAGTTATGGCATAGGTTTGCGGCAGGCGTTCAATAATTGTATCCAATAAACCTATTCCTAAGGCTATAAATGCTCCGGCACTTTCACCGGCAACAAACACATTACCGGTATCAATTCTAAATGCGGAATGCCTGTTAACTAAGTAACGTAGGGCACCTTTACCATCCTGTATACTTCTGTAATAGGCACGGTACCATTCTGCACTGTCAGCTGCAAATGCACAGGAGTAGTTTGGGAAATTACACAGCCAAGTAACATCATCTGCTATAAAACCTAAACGGTAATTTATACTCGCAGTTACGTACCCCCGTTCAGCAAACTGTTTGCATAAATTGGTGATACTGCTTTCACTTTTATCGCCTGCCAGAAAAGCGCCACCATGTATCCACACCAGCAACGGTCTTCCGGAAACCCTTGCGGAGTCATCGCATTGTGGGGTATAAATATCCATCTCTAAAGTATCCATACCTCCGTTAAAATTTATGGCTGTACCATAGGTAACATTCAGCAAACTGTCGTAAGCATATTTTTTACTGATCCACTGTTGAGCCATGCTGCTGTTAAGATAAAGTAGCAAGGCTGTAATAATAAATAAGCTTTTAAGGTTATGTGTCAATTTGTTTGTTTGCGGTGTTCTGAAGTTTATCGCTGATGTTTTGTTAAGCAGTGTTGAATAAAAACGCACTGCTCTCTGTAAACACTAAACTAAAAATAAACTCTGTTTAAAAGCGAACGGCATCTGCTCAATTAATTTACTTTTGAATATAATTCCTTTTTGTGATGCTTCATTACACTATAAACCCTATAAATACTGTGAGAAAATTATTCATGTTTTTAGCTGTTTGCCTGATAGCCATACAGTTCAGTTCTTGTAAAAAAGATAAATCATCAAGAAATTATGCCGACCTGCTTACCTCCAGCCAGACGGTTCACCTGCCTGCGGTAACTGTAGCACAAATGCAGCTATTGTACGACACGGCTTCAGTAGAGCGTGACTTGTTCATGACCAGGTTTCAACAGGACCATCCGGGCCTGAAAGCTCAAATGGATAACGATGCGACTGTAATTTTACAGACCACCGATTCGGCCTCCCGTATTCAGTTGATGAATAGTTTTATAACAACGTATCACGCCAAGGTATTGGATAGCTGGAACCTTAGCGGCATAAACACGAACAGCCTTCGCAGCCAATACGCTGCTGTGCTCGGAAATATTCCTTTCAATATGGGCGAATTTGGTACGGTTACTTTTACCGATAGCACAGTTACCGGAAGCAATCCACCGGTATTTCCTGATGATTCGTTTATGGACTTTCAGGAATGTCCCGTGGTTTGGCATACGGATGGCTGTGGTGGATTATCCACTAACACCTATAGCAATAATTCTAATAATTCTATCATAAACATGGTTGCCGGAGTGGCCGGAGGATGTGATATTACTTTAAGCAGCGGTGCCATTATTGATCTGCCTAATCAGGTATATAAATTCATCAGCGGTATCTTCAGTTTCGGATATTCAACTTTAGATTGTATGGCTTTTGCCGCCATTGGCGGAAGCTGTTCATCCGCCACGCTTTCAGCAGTCATGGAAGCTGACGGGGTTCCCCTCACTTCGCGCGATGTTTATTCAATACATGCTGTAGCCCCTGTTATCTGGTATGCCACGGCTCATCAGGATATACCCTTCTCTACCAAAGTAATTGTTTCGGCACGTAATGACAGCGGGCTGTCAATGGGTAATTACAAAACATATCTTCAGGCCCGTCATACCGTTGCATCGGGAGCTGTAATTGCAGTAGCCCAAAGCCGTTGCTTTTATATCCGCAGAGCGGCCATTCGTATGACACGCTAAAAGGGTCTCATTGGTTCAGGTTTAAGGTTCGCGAAAAGTAGAACTGTTAGTGATTATATTATTGTTATTGCATCATTATTACAAACCTGAAGGGCACTGATATAATATAACAATAACAATAACCGATTGGAATGTCGACCTGTTATTCCGAAAAAATAGGTAGTTTTAAATCTGTATAATCATTAAAACACACACCTACCATGAAAAAGCTTTTACTTTTATTCGCGCTGACCGGTTTGGCAATTCCGGGTCATATTTTTGCACAATACAGCGTTGCTACCCTCAACGGCCCCTGGATTGCCCATTCGCAAGGTTACAATTACGTTATTTTTGACGGTGCCGGAACAATAACAGAACTAGGTTCTAAAATGGATTCCGTGCATCCGGTTGGCACCTATACCGTTTCGCCCACCGGTGTTATAGCTGCCACCTTGTACCAGACTAACGGAGTAGTTCACATTACCGGCAATATGGTTTCAGATTCTGCCGAAACATTTTACGTGGATAGCACCCAGGGTCCATTCCAGAAGTATAAGGTGCTTGATACCCTGGCACTGGAAGGCATCTGGAACGGATATATTCTGGACAGTGTTACCAATATTCCGAAAACTGTTCAGGTAGTGGTAAACAGTGGCGGAACAGTGGTAGCTGCTACCGGAATTCCGCTAATTGCCGGGAAAATTTTTACTGTAAACGGCATCTTTACCGGTTATATAACTACCACCGATGCAGACTGCAATTACCGGTATATAGAATTGTCTGGTATGTACGCTGGGGATAGTTTAACGGGGCCCGTTTCGTTGGGAAAACAGACGCTGGGAAACGGATGTACTGACAACGGCAGAGTGCATCTTACCAGAAGCACCACCGGTATTACTTCGATAAATCCAGAAAACGATTTTTCGGTTTATCCTCAACCATTTTCTGATGAGTTACAAATAATCCTTACTAGACCTGCCGTAGAAACGCAGGTCGCTTTGTTTGACGCGTGTAGCAGAAAGGTATACTACAAAGAATCGGGACCAACACAAAACATCAGCCTGAACGATTTAAATACATTGAACAGCGGCTTATATTTGCTGATGCTTACTGCCGACAGCAAAACTGTTGTGAAACGGGTAATTAAAAACTAAGTTTTAGTAAAGAAGATTACCGTTGCCGACTAACAACCAACACCAAACGGAATACTGATTTGCTGCTTAACTTTTATTCCTTTCGAATTTTCTGCCGGTTTCCATTTGGGCATTTTATTCGTTGCGTCAAGTAATAATTTGTCAATTTTAGTATCGGTAGATGTTTGCTCAACTTTAGCATCCGTTATTTGACCTTCTTCGTTAACGGTGAATTTTACTGTTGCCCGTTGAACTTTTTCCGAAACATTTTTATCGGAAACTTTATTGATAACGTTTCCGATAAAATAGGCTGATAGTTGTTTAAAGCCACCGGGGAATTCAGCTTCTGTTTCCGGAACTACTGTAACTGTAGATACGCCTTCAACGATATTGTTTCGAGGGCCAAAGTTATCCGGTGTCTGGTCTTTGTATTTGAACTTAATAGAAGCCCTGATATTTGTGCCCGGGTCAGCGGCATTTAAAATGTTTTTTTGCTCGGTAGTCAGTTTGTCGCTAGTGCTTTTGGCTCTTAATATTTTACCGTTGCTGATAACTGAAATATCTACTGAAACATAATCGATGGTCTGCTTATATCTTTCCTGCGGGTAAACATAATTAGACGGTTGAGGGAATTCCTCTACTCTGCGATGGTCCAGAAAATAACGTTCATTGGATGACAATACCATACTGCTCCATAACCTGGGCGAAAGGTCGGTAACCAATTTAGCCTCGGTCAGTTTTTCTTTTTTAACGGAGGGAGTTTGTCTTGCGGGTAATTCATACTTTGAATTTTGAGCAAAACCGGTGCTATAAAGCAGGAATAAAAACAAAGTAATGATGCTGTTTTTCATAGCTTTAATTTTATCAAAGATGCAAATAAACTACCAGAGGTATGGCTGATTATGAAAATATAACTATTAGCCGAGCCTCCTGTTGCTACCCAAACTATTTGCATCTTCTTTACATATGAAGACCTGTGAGTGGCCACACACAAAACTAAATGAGTATTCTCATTCGATAATGTTTGTGAAGAGATGTTTATTTGCAGCAGTTGGCACGATTATTCACCACTATTTAAATCTTAATTCAAAAACTAAAAATCACTAATCATGAAAAACAAAACAAGAATTGCAGCCCTCTATGCTACTATGCTGATACTGGCATTAGGTACTACTCCTTCCTTTGCTCAAACAGAATCACATCCCTCTTCAAAAGGCGGTTGCTGTATGATGAAAGATTGCTGCATAATGAAAGATGGAAAAATGATGCAGATGAAAGGCGGGAAAATGATGCCCATGGAAAGCGATATGACTATGGAAAACGGAATTAAATGTACCACGAAGGGTGAATGCATTATGAAGGATGGGAAAAAGATGAAGATGAAAGAAGGTCAATGTATGGATATGGATGGGAAAATGATGAAATGCGAAATGGGTAAAGATGCTAAATGCTGCAAGGAACAAAAACATGATGAACACAGTAAGGCTGCCAATTATGACTGTCCGATGCATCCTGAGGTAACCAGCGATAAAGCAGGTAAATGTTCAAAGTGCGGGATGGATTTATTGAAGAAGAAGAATTAGAAATAACAAGTAATTAAAATTAAGGAGTGTGGTATACCTGCCACACTCCTTTTTATTTTAAGTAAACAAGCGGCTGTGCAAGATTAGGGGCTGGTGCTTGTCCCTGATGGATACAACTATTCAGGTATTGTTTCTTCGTCAGGTCATTGATAAGCATAGTGTGTAAAAAATAGCTTCTCCGATGATAAGGATCATTGCTTGCTGTTGAAGGAATGGAATCATTCGCGCCTGATTATTTTTTGAAGCAAAAGTGATTTACTTCTTTAATGAAATCAGAATATTCAACCACCACATTAAACCCTGAGATAGTGAGAAAGCTAGTTTATTCCCCATTGATTATTTTCTGTTTTGCAGCCGTTGCCTCCTGTAATAAGGCGAAAGATATTCCAAGAGTGTACTACAATAATTCGCA
>CAIYOV010000161.1 GCA_903927935.1 uncultured Bacteroidota bacterium
ATCGCAGCGCGGAGTTTTACGTGGTTTGCACTATCAATTAAATCCGATGGCGCAGGCAAAGTTAGTGCGTGTGGTAGAAGGTGAGGTGCTCGATGTAGTAGTAGATATACGCAAAGGTTCACCTACTTTTGGTAAATCATTTTCATTGAGGCTTACCGGGGATAACAAAAAACAGTTGTTTATCCCTCTTGGGTTTGCGCATGGTTTTTCGGTGCTAAGTGAAACGGTTATCTTTCAATACAAATGCGACAATTTTTATTCGAAAGAAAATGAAGGCGGAATCCTGTTTAATGATCCTGCATTGAATATTGACTGGGGAATTGATTTAAATGAAGCTATTGTTTCTGATAAAGACAAGGTGCTTCCTCTTTTCAAAGATTGTAACAATAATTTTGTGTTTCAGCCATGAGTAAGATTTTAGTTACCGGTGCACACGGTCAATTGGGAACAGAGTTGAATTTTCTTTCATCGCTGTTAGAAAACCATTCGTTTGTTTTTGTTGACGTGGATGATTTGGATATAACTGATTTGAATGCCGTCAATAGTTTTCTATCTAAAGAAAATTATTCTGTGGTTATTAATTGTGCGGCTTATACTGCAGTAGATAAAGCGGAAACGGCAAAAGAAATCGCCTTTAAAGTAAATACAGACGCAGCTGGTAACCTCGCGTCAGCATGCAAGCAACACAAGGCAAAGTTTATTCATTTCTGCACCGATTTTATTTTCGATGGCACTCATTCGGTTCCTTATACCGAAGAGGATAAACCAAACCCGCTTTCGGTTTACGGAGCAAGTAAATTAGCAGGAGAGGAGCAGGTGTTGCTAAATAATCCTGATACTATTCTCATCAGAACATCGTGGGTGTATTCTTCGTTCGGGAATAATTTTGTGAAGACTATTTTGAAGTTGTGCAAAGAGCGCGAACAGCTGAATGTGATTTTTGACCAGACCGGTACGCCTACTTACGCGCGTGACTTAGCGGAAGTTGTATTAGGGATAATTAGGCATGAGGAATGGAAGCCCGGTATTTATAATTACAGCAATGAGGGGGTGGCAAGCTGGTATGACTTTGCTGTTGCCATACGTGATATTGCTGGATTGAAAACAAAACTCTCACCGATTGAAACCAGTCAGTATCCCACACCGGCTGTGCGCCCCAAATACAGTGTACTGAACAAAAAGAAGATTAAAGAAACCTTTGGGTTAGAAATTCCTTACTGGAGAGAGAGTTTGGAAAAATGTATTGCACTGCTTAAATGAAATACAAGGAAATTGATATTGAAACGTTGCTTGGCATTGCCGTTATAGCCGGTGATGCTATTATGGAAATTTATTCACGCGACTTTGCTGTAGAAATAAAAGAAGATAAATCGCCACTTACGGTGGCCGATAAAAAATCGAATGCAGTTATATTGGAAGGTTTGAAGAAAAACTATCCGGACATTCCTTTTATTTCAGAAGAAACAAAACTTACACCATATGACGAGCGCAAAAACTGGAAACGCTTTTGGCTGATTGACCCGATTGACGGCACTAAAGAGTTTATTAAAAAGAACGGTGAGTTTACAGTAAACATTGCTTTGATTGAAGATGGGGTGCCGGTAATTGGAGTGGTGCATGTTCCTGCGCAGAATAAAACTTATTATGGAGTAAATGGAGAAGGCTCGTTTAAGATAGAAGCAGGAAATCAGAAGTCGGAAATCAGAAATTCAACACAGTATTCGAACAAGAGTAAAGTTATTGTTGTTGCAAGCCGCTCGCACTTGAGCGATGAAACCTTACAGTTTGTGGAAGACCTGAAAGCACAGGGAAAAGAAGTTGATTTTCTTTCTTCGGGCAGCTCACTTAAGTTTTGTTTAGTGGCAGAAGGCTCGGCCGATGTTTACCCGCGCTTTGGCCCCACTATGGAGTGGGATACCGGTGCTGCACATGCCGTGGCTTTGTATGCCGGTAAAAATGTTATCAATTGGGAAACCAAACAACCGCTGGTTTACAATAAAGAGAATCTGCTGAATCCGTTTTTTATAGTGGAATAACAGAAAACAAAGATGCCGCGATTTTCGCGGCATCTTTGTTTCTCAGAGTTTCATGATAAATGCCAAAGCATAATAAGCCGGACGGTTATCTATTGTCGCACCTGAACCTGTTGCTGACGTTGTAAAGTTGAATGTGTGACTATGAACACCATCCGATGAAGTAGTATTGGTGTTTACTGCATAAGTAGAGTTAGCCCAGTTATACCAGGGTACATTACCCCCCACCTGAGAAGTTAAATGATAACCCGGCAGGGTATGCGTGTGTGCACCGTCTGACGAAGTTGAACCGGAACCCGTGTGTGTGTGTGCCGGTAACTGCGCTGCACTTAGGGTATAGTTATTCGCACCGCCCGTAGTTCCGGGATTAGTGCCTGCATTAGGCACCGAAGCTACAAACCTGTCGAGCAGATTAGGGGTTCCATTGTTGCCATCGCACAGTGCCCATCCGGCAGGTATGCTGGCAATGGCGCCCGACCACATAACAATAACACCTGAAGGAAGCGAAGCATTAGTTCCGGCAGGTCCTTGCGGACCGGTATCGCCTTGTGGTCCTGTTACTCCTGCAATACCCTGTATTCCCTGCGGGCCGGTATCTCCCTGCTGTCCGGTGGCTCCGTTATTTCCTGTCGGGCCTTGTGGTCCTGTTGCCCCTATGGCACCGGGTGTGCCTTGCGCACCGGTATTGCCTTGCGGCCCAGTTGCCCCTGCAACACCTTGTGCTCCCTGCAATCCTGTGGCACCCTGTGGCCCCGTTGCTCCGTCAATACCGGTTGGTCCCTGGATTCCCTGCGGACCTGTAGGACCTTGCGGACCGGCATTGCTGTTGGCTGCATAAAGTGCATACGGTACACTCAGTAATTGTGTAGTGCCCATATCGGTAAAACTACTGCTGTTGTTTACTTCGGTTTCTACCTGTAAATATTTTTGACCATTGCCCCAGTTTACGGTAGACAGGTTGCCGTTATTTCCGATTTTTACATTAACTAAACCAAACTGGTTGGTGGTATCGTTGATGGTTTCGGTAAACACTACAGTGCCGCTGGCACTTGCATCGTGAATACTGAACCGTAGTTTAACGGGAGTGTTGGCATTTACGGGTTGACCGCTGTTGTTGCGAACCACCGCCTGGTAGTTCATGCCCTGTGGCGATTGGGCCATTGCAAGTGCTGCAAGGGTAAAAGTAAAAGCTGCAAGGAGAAGTTTTTTCATGCGTTATTTTTTAGGGATAGCGAATCTAATAAAACAGAAGAAAAATTAAGGGATTATTGAAAGTTAGTCCTATGCAAACCTGCAACCCTTTCTTCATCTCAGTAAAACTAGAAAAACAATTCATCGCTGTGTAAATAGTGGTAATTAATGTCATGTTTCTATATCAAATGGTTCCAACATTTGTTTCAGTATCTGCTATACAAGCCAAATTTCTGCGACACTGTCATACAGACGTCTGTATTCTATCGAAATAGCTTTGGCAATGTCGTACAGATGTCTGTACGACACCCAAGAAGTCGTTACACTGTCGTACAGACGTCCGTACGACAGTCAAGCAGTCATTGCCTTGTCGTACACATGTCCGTACGACACTCCATCAGTCATTGTACTATCGTACAGATGTTCGTACGACACTCATTCAGCTGTTGCACTGTCGTACAGACATCTGTACGACACCCAAGTAGTTTTAAAAACAAAAATCCCCCGCAGTAAACTGCGAGGGATTTTTATTTGTATTTAAATCCTCCTCCCTTTAAGGTGAGGATTTAGGAGGGGTTTACATCATTCCGCCCATTCCGCCCGGCATACCTCCGCCCATTCCGCTCATGTCTGGCATTCCGCCACCTTTCTCGGTTGGTTTGTCGGTAATTACTACTTCGGTAGTCAGCAACATCGAAGCGATAGAAGCTGCATTTTCCAAAGCAATACGGGTAACCTTAGTAGGGTCAATTACACCTGCTTTCTTCAAATTCTGGTATTCGTCAGTGCGGGCATTGTAACCAAAGTCATCTTTGCCTTCGCGAACTTTCTGAACTACAATTGAACCTTCCAGACCGCTGTTCAAAACAATCTGACGAAGAGGCTCTTCTACTGCTCTGCGAACAATAGCGATACCTGTAGTTTCGTCATCGTTATCGCCTTTCAGTTTCTCCAAAGCACCCTGTGCGCGGATGTAAGCTACACCACCACCGGCAACAATACCTTCTTCAACCGCAGCGCGAGTTGCATGCAATGCATCATCTACACGGTCTTTCTTTTCTTTCATTTCAACTTCAGTTGGAGCACCGATATAAAGAACGGCAACACCGCCCGAAAGCTTAGCCAAACGCTCTTGTAATTTTTCGCGGTCGTAATCAGATGTTGTTTTTTCGATTTGAGCCTTGATTTCAGCTACA
The DNA here is from genome assembly GCA_903927935.1 of uncultured Bacteroidota bacterium. Classification (GTDB taxonomy): domain Bacteria; phylum Bacteroidota; class Bacteroidia; order Chitinophagales; family LD1; genus Bog-950. Next base: position 4,421 of record CAIYOV010000161.1, read on the forward strand.
CGGCCAACAATCAATTCTTTTTCGCCTTTACCGTTTACTATAGTAGTGTTGTCTTTATCTACAGTAATTTTTTCAGCTTGTCCAAGGTAAGAAAGGTCAGCGTTCTCTAATTTGTAACCCATTTCTTCGCTGATGCAGATACCACCTGTAAGAATGGCAATGTCTTTCAACATTTCTTTTCTGCGGTCGCCAAAGCCCGGAGCCTTAACAGCTGCCACCTTGATAGTTCCGCGAAGTTTGTTTACTACTAAAGTAGCTAAAGCTTCTCCGTCTACTTCTTCCGCAATAATCAACAACGGGCGACCTGCCTGTGCTGTTTTTTCCAGAATAGGAAGTAATTCGCGCATGTTGCTAATCTTCTTATCGTAAATAAGAATGAACGCGCTTTCCAGTTCAGCTTCCATGTTCTCTGCATTAGTTACAAAGTATGGCGAAAGATAACCGCGGTCAAACTGCATACCTTCTACAGTCTTCACTTCAGTTTCAGTTCCTTTAGCTTCTTCTACAGTAATAACACCTTCGGTTCCAACTTTCTTCATCGCATCGGCAATCATTTTGCCAATTTCGTTGTCGTTGTTAGCCGAAATTGAAGCTACCTGCTCAATTTTGCTGAAATCTTTTCCAACGCTTTCCGATTGTTTTTTCAAACTCTCTACTACTACTTTCACAGCTTTGTCTATACCGCGTTTCAAATCCATAGGATTTGCACCACTTGCCAGAGCCTTTAAGCCCGGGCCAA
>CAIYOV010000162.1 GCA_903927935.1 uncultured Bacteroidota bacterium
TAAATTCACTTCATATTAAATCGGTTTTGGATCTGGATTATATGGAAGAGGAACCTTTGGCTCGAGCAGAATGGTTGAAGTTTGTTGCTGCTTTTTACGACAAAGAGGTAGAGGCTGATAGCATATTCAGCGAAGTGGAAAAGAGCTATTTATTGTTGAAGAAGAAAGTTAAATCTGTTTCAACTAAGCCAACTGTATTTTCAAATTTACCTTTCAAAGAAATTTGGTACATGCCCTGCGGAGAAAACTATATGGCAAGGCTTATTGCTGATGCAGGAGGAGATTTTTTATGGAAGGATGCGAAAGCAACTAACGGTTTAAATCTGAACTTAGATTATGAAACAGTTTACAATAATGCTTCGGATGCCGATTATTGGGTAAATACTGGATTTGCAAAATCACTAACCGAAATTAAATCTGCAGATAAGAAGAATACCTTCTTTAAAGCATATAAAGGAGGAAATATTTTTAATAACAATAAGCGCAACACCCCTAGCGGAGGATTTGATTTTTGGGAAACAGGTGCATTACATCCTGATAAGGTGTTAGCCGATTTGATTTTTATTTTTCATCCCGAACTGTTGCCTAATCACGAATTGTATTACTATCAAAAGCTGAAATGAACCCGAGAAATACAATATTCTTTATTGCTTTTGTTATTTTATTATCTGTTGTTTTCTTTTTAGAGTTACTGCTTGGTTCTGTCTATATTCCTTTCTCAGAAGTCATTTCTATTTTATTGAATAATGGATCAAAGAATGGAGCATGGCAAAATATTATTATTGAATCGAGACTACCCTCTGCGCTTGCTGCTCTACTTGCCGGTACAGGCTTATCGGTGAGTGGTTTACAAATGCAAACTATGTTTCGCAATCCTGTTGCGGGTCCTTATGTATTAGGCATTAGTGCAGGTGCAAGTTTGGGCGTGGCAATATTTATTCTTTCTGCTTCTGCCTTCGGTATTCATGAAATGCATTTATTGAGCAGTTGGAGTTTGATTTTGGCTGCGGCATTAGGAGCCATTCTCATTTTCTTTATCAACTTTCTTATTTCGTACCGTTTGAGCGATGTAGTTGCTATTCTCATCATCGGTCTAATGATTGGCGGAGGAATCAGTGCGTTGATTGAAATTTTACAGTCATTTTCCAGTAACGAGGCATTGAAGAAGTATCTTTTGTGGACTTTCGGAAGTTTCCGCTATGTTGATTTGAATCAAATTTTTTATCTCGCACTTGTTGTTGTGTTAGGGGTTGTATTTTCTTTTTTCCTCTCTAAGCCGCTGAATCTTTTGTTGCTGGGGGATACTTATGCGACCAGTTCAGGTTTAAATATCCGCAGTGCAAAAGTGTTGATAGTCCTCTGCACGAGTATATTGGCGGGAAGCATTACTGCTTTTTGCGGACCTATTGGATTTGTGGGTTTAGCTGTGCCACATCTTGCGCGTGCTTTATTTAAAACAGCAGACCACAAAGTTTTAATTCCTGCGTGCGCTGTGATTGGAGCAAGCATTTGTGGGTTGTGCAATGTAATTGCATCAACACCAGGGTCAGATAATATTTTGCCGGTAAACGCCATTACATCCTTATTAGGGGCTCCCGTAGTTATTTGGATAATTCTTCGCCAACGAAAATTTTAAATGGAACTGAAGGCAGAGAACTTAAGCATTGGATATCGAAGTGATAAAATCATCTTCTCAGATATTTCTTTTTCTGCCTGTGAAGGGGAGATGATTGCATTACTTGGTATAAACGGAATTGGTAAATCAACGTTACTGAGAACAATTTCGGGGTTACAGAAAAGTGCGGGAGGAAATATTTTGGTAGGTGAGAAGAAACTCGAAAGCTTGCCCGTGGGGGAAAGGGCTAAGCTTATCAGTATTGTACTGACAGAGAAGATTTTTGTAGATAATATTTCTGTAAAGGAATTTATTGCATTAGGACGTTCGCCATATACAAACTGGATGGGGAAATTAAGCGATGAGGACTTGAAAGAATTGGACAAAGTAATTGTAGTTATGAAACTTGATAAACTTCAACATAAGTTCTTCAATCAAATAAGTGACGGAGAGAAGCAGAAAGTTTTGATTGCCCGTGCGCTTTGCCAGCAAACACCGGTCATCATTTTAGATGAGCCGACAGCTTTTCTCGATTTTAGAAATAAAAAGGAGATTCTTGAATTGTTGTCGTCCGTTTCGCACGAGCTGAAGAAGATTGTTATTCTTTCTACTCATGATATTGATGCATCATTGGCGTATTGCAGCAAATGCTGGCTTATGACAGAAGAGAGGAAATTTATAGAGATAAAACGAAGTGAAAAATTTAGAAGCGAAGTGATGAATCTGTTATTTGCAGAAACGTCAAACAGCCATTCTTAACTCATCGTAAGTTTTTTCGATGTAGTAAATTGAAAGTTTGTTTCTTACCTCGATTGAACGTTTTACTGAAACAAAAAAGTCAACCAATTTTTTAAAATCAGCAGGTTTTTGAAGATAGCCATCGGCACGCAGACGATAGCATTCAATCATATCTTTCTTGTAATCGCTATTGGTTACCATAATTACAGGAGTATTTTCTAAATCAGGGTCGGTCTTAATTTTTTCTAATACTTCTTTACCGCTTACCTTTGGCATGTTCAGGTCAAGAAGTACTAAATCGTATAGCTTGCCAATGATTTTAGATGTATCAAGGGTTTCACAAGCCTCTTCACCGTCATATGCATATTCCAGTTCAATATCATCATGCAGACCTGCTTCTTTAATAGCTTCCTGTATTAAACGAACTTCTGCAGGATTATCTTCAATCAAAAACAAACGATAAGGTCCGGTGCGGTGAACAGTCAGCATAGCAGTTAGATTTTAGTAACGCTAATTTACCTGCTCAATTGCCACACCGTTATTCACTTATGAAGTGCTATGTGTTGAAAAGGGAAGCTATTGCTCAAAAACAGGACAATTCTATCCTTTCTTGCCCCAGAATTTCTTCTTCCCTCCTGCGTTTCCGCCACCACCTTTGTGCGAAGAGCCTCCGGAGTGTGGTTTGGAATGCGAATTAGAATTGGAATGTCTCTTGCGATTATCAACAGCAGGAACAAAGGGAGTATCGGCACTCATCGGGTAAGGATGTTCGGTAACTACCGGAATTTGTTTGCCTATAAGTTTATGAATATCCTTTAACTCACCCCGTTCTTCGGCATCGCAAAACGACATTGCCACTCCTGTTAAACCGGCACGACCAGTTCTTCCAATCCGATGAACGTAAGTTTCGGGAACATTCGGAAGTTCGTAGTTGATTACGTGGCTCAAACTATCTACATCAATTCCGCGGGCGGCAATATCAGTTGCTACAAGAACGCGAATTTGTTTTGTCTTGAAATTATTCAGTGCATTCTGCCGCGCGTTCTGCGATTTGTTTCCGTGAATAGCGGCTGATTTAATCCCGGCTTTTTCAAGGTTGCGTGTTACCCTGTCGGCACCATGTTTGGTTCGTGTAAAGACAAGCGCGCTTTGAATGGAAGTATCTTTAAGTAAATGGATAAGCAGTGAGGGTTTATCATTTTTAGTAACGTAGTAAAGTTGTTGTTTAATTGCATCAACGGTTGATGAAGGTGGAGTTACCTCTACTCTCACCGGTTCATGCAAAATGGTATCCGCTAATTTCGCAATTATAGGAGGCATAGTTGCAGAAAAGAAAAGCGTTTGACGTTTGGCAGGAATTTTTGCAATTACCTTCTGCACATCGTTAATGAAACCCATGTCGAGCATACGGTCGGCTTCATCCAACACAAATATTTTTATCTGGCTCAGATTGACAAAGCGCTGGTTCATTAAGTCAAGCAAGCGGCCCGGTGTTGCTACAAGAATATCTACACCGCGCTTTAAGGCTTCTACCTGCGAGTGTTGTGATACACCACCGAAGATGACCAGATGTTTGAGGTTGCAATGGCGTCCGTAAGCAGCAAAGCTTTCTCCAATCTGCACTGCCAGTTCGCGGGTAGGAGTTAAGATAAGTGCATGGATAGGTTTTGGATGCGTATGTCCGCGGTGTTCTCCGCGAAAGTTTTGTTGCACTTCATCGCTAACCAATAGTTGAATGATAGGAATAGCAAATGCTGCTGTTTTGCCGGTGCCGGTTTGTGCGCAGCCGAGCAAATCTCTGCGTTTAAGAACGATAGGAATAGCCTGTTCCTGAATAGGTGTAGGTTTAGAATATCCTTCGTGCTTTAAGGCTTTAAGAATCGGCTCAATTATGTTTAGTTGTTGAAAAGGCATGTTGTATAAAAGTTAATGGTTAATTGTAATTAGATAATAGCGAATAGCTGACAGACGGAATAAAATTTATTTGGATTTTGAATTTGCAAAGGGGAGAAGTTCGATGCAAATATGTTGTAGCATTCGATGCAAAGATAGTAAAGGGATTGACTTTGCCGGTAAACAGGGAATGACGAATAGCGAGAGGTGATTACCCGACTTGTTTAATTACATGTGTAATGTTGTTGAACGCAAAGGAGTCTCCGGTGTGTTTGTCTATCATTTGAATGGCAATGGGAGAGGAGGGAGAAATGGCGAGATACTTTTTGCCTCCTACCATTAAGGCACCGGCACTGATGGCAATGTAGAAGTTGTTTTTATCGGTTATCACCAAACTACCGGTTTGAATTTTTTCGTGGCGCCTAACGGTGCTAATCTGTTGCAATAATTGTTTTTGCTTAACGGCTTCGGCTATGGCGGCAGAATGTTTTTCAATTTCCTGCTGAATCATTTCGCGGGTGGTTTCATATTTATCACCGGCACTGCTTTTGGTTTCTTCGTTGGCTGAACTGTTAACCATATCCAATGCTTCCTGAGCGGTGGCAATTCGTTGCTCGATGTAGGCAAGGCATAGGTTATGGAGTTGTTGTTTTAGGTTTTGCATCGATTTTTATTCAGCTACTTCTTGTGTAAGAAAGGATTGCTTCGCCACGGAAACCTTCGCTCGCAATGACTAGTGTAATCAATACCCGTATTTTTCTTTCCAGAGTTTCTTTAAATCTTTTCTTGTTTCTGCTTCGCGGGCGTTGTTGGCGGGGTCGTAGAGTTTGGCGCCTTTTATTTTATCGGGCATAAATTCGAGGTCAACAAAGTTGCCTTCGTAGCTGTGTGCGTATTTGTAATCTTTTCCGTAGTTCAAATCTTTCATGAGCTTTGTTGGTGCATTGCGGATTTGAAGCGGCACCGGCAAGTCACCAGTTTCGCGAACTAATTGCATGGCTGCACCTATAGCGGTAGTAGCCGAATTACTTTTAGGTGAAGTGGCGAGATAGATTACAGTTTGCGAAAGAATTAACTGGCATTCAGGATAGCCAATCATAGTAACCGCCTGAAAGCAACTGGTGGCGAGCAAGAGTGCATTCGGGTTGGCGTTGCCGATGTCTTCGCTGGCGAGGATGAGCATTCTGCGGGCAATAAACTTCGGGTCTTCGCCACCGGTAATCATTCTTGCGAGATAGTATAAAGCCGCGTTAGGGTCGCTGCCGCGGATGGATTTGATGAAGGCAGAGATAATATCGTAATGCTGTTCGCCACTCTTGTCGTAAATCGCCATTTTTTGTTGAATGGTATTTTCTACGAGTTCATTGTTCACAGTTAACGGTTCATGGTTGGCAGAAGAAACAACCAATTCCAGAACATTCAGCAACTTTCTTGCATCTCCTCCTGAATATTTGAGCAAGGCTTCGGTTTCTTTTATTTCAATCTTCTTTTTGCTGAGCACTTCATCGTGTATGAGTGCGTGTGCAATCAGTTTTTCTAAATCTTCGCGCTCTAAAGGTTTGAGCACATATACCTGACAGCGCGAAAGCAAAGCGGAGATAACTTCGAAGGAAGGATTTTCGGTAGTGGCACCAAACAGGATGATAATTCCCTTCTCCACTGCCCCTAGCAGGGCGTCCTGCTGGGCTTTGTTGAACCGGTGGATTTCATCGATAAATAAAATGGCTTTGCCGTTGGTGGTGGCTTCATCAATTACCCTGCGTACTTCTTTTACTCCGCTGTCGATGGCACTTAACTGATGAAAGGGAAGTTTGATTTGCTCGGCAATAAAACGGGCAAGGGATGTTTTGCCTACTCCCGGTGGCCCCCAGAAGATGATGGATGGAATGTTTCCGCTTTCGATGAGTTTACGCAATACTTTGCCCTCGCCAATTAAATGCTGCTGGCCAACAAATTCGGCAATGGTTTTTGGACGGAGGCGTTCGGGCAGTGGCGGAAGCATGAAATGTTTTGAATTTGGAATTTTAAATTTTGAATTGGAGTGTGAAGTTGAAATTTTATCGGGGAGTTATTTGTCATTTTTTTCGCGCTTGTTGATGCGATAGATGAAAACAGTAAGGCCGATAAGGAAGGTGAGTACTACTATTATAATGGGATAAAGAATAATCATGACGGGGATTTGAAGGACAAAAAAAGCAAAAGCGAAACTAAAATAAGAACCAGAACAGTAAAGCATTGTTTTGAGGGAAAGACCGGCTGATAAAAATTAAAACAAATTTTCGGGCGGCTTGCCGGTGCTGTTGTAAAACTTCCGCGAACTTCCCGTGAACTTTCGGGAAGTTCGCGCAACCTTCCGGGAAGTTCCCGCAATCTTCCGGGAAGTTCGCGGAACCTTCCGGGAAGTTCGCGCAACCTTTCGGGAAGTTCCCGCAACCTTTCGGGAAGTTCGCGCAACCTTTCGGGAAGTTCCCGCAACCCTTCGGGAAGTTCGCGCAACCTTTCGGGAAGTTCCCGAAACTCCGTTTTTCTTCAAAAAAATGACAAAAAATCGTTTTTTGCCCCGCTTTTAGGTAAAAACTTAAACA
>CAIYOV010000163.1 GCA_903927935.1 uncultured Bacteroidota bacterium
CAAACATGAGTAGAGCACCGGCAATTAGTAAAATAACAAAAGTTCCGCTTCGAACATCTTTGTCAAGTGATTCAAGAATGTTTCCTTGAATATTTACCTGTTTAACTTCAGGTAAATTACTCAGGTCATTTTTAACCAGTTCGAAACTGTCTTTGTTGGTGTAATTCTCATAAAGATTCAAGCCGAACGAAGCATAAAGCGGATTGTAGCCGAGTATGTCAAGAAAATTTTCTCCAAGGTCTTTCTGCAAAATTTTAGCGGCTTCTTCTTTCGAAATAAATTTTGTGCTTTTGGTATATGGTCTGCCCTGAATGCGGGTTTGCAGCGATGAAATCTTTGAAAGGCTAACGTCATCTTTTAATACCACCTCAACGGTCAGATTTTCTTTAACTCCTGTTGAAATTTTTTTGGCTTCAAAAACGAGAACCGCAGAAACACCCAGTACAAACAGCACAAGCGTAATACCAAAAATTGCGTAGAAATAAGAAGTCCCTTTACCGTTCGCCAAAGCAGATTTTTTAATGCGGTCAAACTTATCGCAATCTATGTTACTTCACAACTTACTTTACGAATTTTATATGTTGATTGTCTACAAAAGTATGAGGTACGGTTTTAAAATTGGGTTCTCGATTTACATATAGAAGGTGCGGTTAACAGGAAAGCAATACACTTTTCAACAAAAGGAATAGCACAGTTTGTTGTTTAGTGGAAAAAGATACTTTTGCGCGCTGAATAAAAAAGCACCTCAATTATGTTTTGGACATTAGAATTAGCATCATATCTTGAAGACGCACCTTGGCCATCTACTAAAGATGAGTTAATTGATTACGGAATACGTTCCGGTGCACCAGTTGAAGTAATAGAAAATTTGCAAGAGTTGGATGACGATGGTGAAATGTATGAAAGCATTGACGACATCTGGCCCGACTATCCAACCAAAGACGATTTCTTCTTCAATGAAGATGAACATTAAACCAGTTTGCAATTGGCAATAAGCAATGAATACAAAAAATAAAGTCCCGCAATTTTGCGGGACTTTATTTTTTGTATTGCCACTAGCTATTTTCTATTCACTAAAGAATCAACATCGCATCACCGTATGTTGAGAACTTATATTTTTCTTTGATAGCTACTTCATAAGCTTTCATAATTAAATCGTAACCGCCAAATGCTGCAGCCATAATCAATAAACTTGATTTAGGCATATGGAAATTGGTAATCATAGCGTTTGCGATACTGAAATCGTACGGAGGATGGATGAATAAATTTGTCCATCCCTTGTAAGGTTTTAAATAATGCTCTGCAGAAACTGCTGATTCAACAGCACGCATGGTAGTTGTTCCTACGACACAAATTCTTTTACCATTGTCTTTTGCCGTATTTACGAGTTTTACCGCTTTATCGGGAATGATAATTTCTTCGGCATCCATTTTGTGCTTAGAAAGGTCTTCCACATCAATAGTGCGGAAAGTTCCAAGGCCGGTGTGGAGGGTAACTTCTGCCAATTCAATTCCTTTAATTTCGAAGCGCTTAAGCAGTTCGCGGCTAAAGTGCATACCTGCAGTTGGTGCAGCAACTGCTCCCTCTACTCTAGCATAAACTGTTTGATAACGTTCTGCATCCAATGGTTCCACCGGACGCTTAATATATTTAGGCAGAGGTGTTTCTCCTAAGCCATACAATACTTTTTTGAATTTGTCGTAATCGCCATCATATAAAAAACGGATCGTTCTTCCGCGAGAAGTGGTGTTATCTACAACTTCTGCAATCAAATCGTCATTCTCTCCAAAATACAATTTGTTACCCACACGAATTTTACGGGCAGGGTCTACCAGCACATCCCACAAAAATTGTTTTTCGTTGAGTTCTCGAAGAAGAAAAACTTCAATCTTAGCGCCTGTTTTTTCTTTGGTCCCATACAGTCGAGCAGGGAACACTTTAGTGTTATTTAACAGCAATACATCACCGTCATTGAAATACTTCAATGAATCGTGAAATTTTTTGTGTTCAATTTTTTTTGTCTTGCGGTCAATCACCATGAGTTTACTCTCATCGCGATTTTTTGCAGGATACATAGCAATTGATTCTTTAGGAAGATTGAAACCAAAACTGGAGAGCTTCATTTGATATAGGGTTTTGAATTTTACGGAATTCAAATTTTCAGACCAATGCTGAATTTTCGAGGGCGCAAAAGTAATCGGGGAAATTGAATCTCCAAACACTATTTGCAAGACAATAAACAGCAAACTTTTTTACTACGTTTGCGCAGTGAGTACAATTCTTCAGATTTTTTGGCAAAGCCTTACTCTTTCCTTCGAAGAAATTCGCGCTGCTAAGCTCCGTTCTTTTCTTTCCTTGCTTGGAATTTCTATTGGTATTCTCTGTATTATTTCAGTTAGAACTGCAGTTGGTTCGCTTGAAATGAATATTCAAAGCAGTTTGGCCTCGTTTGGAAACGATATTGTTTATGTGCAGAAATGGCCATGGATTTGGGCAGATGGAAATGATTATCCCTGGTGGAAATATCTGAATCGTCCGTCAAGTAATCGGAGAGAATTAGAGCAATTGCAGGAAAAACTAAAGGGAGCCGAGGCAAGTAGTATATTGTATTTTGCAGGCAATGCAAATGTAATAGCAGGTGACAATGTAGCTCAGGGTGCAAAAATTCTTGGAGCTTCGTACGAATACAACAGGATAAAAGAAATGGATTTTACACAGGGTAGATATTTTACTCCGGCAGAATCGAACAACGCTCAATCGGTTGCTTTGATTGGCGCAACGGTTGCTGAAACTCTATTTCCTGGCAGAAGCGTAATTGAAGGACAGCAAATAAAAATACGTGGAGTGAAAATGACTGTAATTGGTGTTTTGAAAAAAGAGGGAAGCGATTTGTTTGGCTTTTCTCTCGACAATAATGTGATTGTGCCATTTACGTTCATGAGCATGTTTGTAAATATGAACGATCTCGGTAACGACCCGTTACTTGCCATTATCCCTAAAAAGAATGTTCCAATAGAAGAGCTGAAATATGAAATTAAAGGAGCGATGCGCTCTATCAGAAGGCTTTCACCTTATGAAGAAGATAATTTTGCGGTTAATCAGGTGAGCGTGTTTACAGAAGGCATTGCTTCTATATTTTCTATCATCAATATTGCTGGTTTATTCATTGGAGGGTTTTCCATTTTTGTTGGGGCGTTCGGTATTGCAAACATTATGTTTGTTGCAGTGAAAGAAAGAACCTATATCATCGGTATTAAAAAGGCAATTGGAGCGAAGAAGGTTTATATACTTCTTGAATTTTTATTAGAGGCAGTAGTGCTTTGTGTATTTGGCGGGTTGATGGGTTTGCTTATGGTACTCGGGTTATTTCAGGTTCTTCAATATTTTGTAACCCATGTTTTCGAATCCGACTTTCAATTTCACATTACAGTCTTTAATGTAACATTGGGAATCTCCATTTCAATTTTTGTAGGAATTCTTGCCGGATTTATTCCTGCCTGGTTTGCCGCGAATATGAGACCGGTAGATGCTATAAGAAGTACCTAAATTTTTTATTTCATCTCTTTCAAAGACACGGGAGTAACACCAACTTTCCTGCAAACTGCTGCAGCACCTTTATTGGCGAATTGTGCAATTTCTTTCAATGAATACTTTTGGGCGTAAGCAAGAGCGGCAATGCTTATAGCAGTGTCTCCGGCTCCTGATACATCAGCCGCTTTAATGGCTTTTGCAGGAACAATGAATGAATTTCCTTCACGTGTAAAACAAAAAATTCCGTTGCCGCCAAGTGTTACCATCAAATTTTTGAAACGATTTTTCCTTCGCAATTCTTCCGCACCACTGCGTAAGCTATCAATGCTTTTTGCATTGATGCGATAACCAATCGCCTCAGAAAATTCTCGCAGATTCGGTTTGAATAAATCGATTGCCTGGTAGTCGAAGAAGTTTCTCTCTTTAGGGTCAACTGCTACGGGAATTGCATTTTTAGTGGCGAGTAGTAAAATTTGCTTTATAAAATATTTGGTTAGGACACCCTTGTTGTAATCCTGAATGATAATTACATCCGGTTTGTCGTTGATAAGAATTTTTTTGAATTCTTTTATAAGTAACGTTTCCTGAGCTTCGTTTACATCTTCAATTTCTTCTTCATCAAACCTTACCACCTGCTTATCTTCATCAAACACCCGTGTTTTAAGAGTAGTCAGGCGATTTTTGTTTTGGAGAACGTGATTTGTTCTTACTCCATAATCACGTAACATTTTCATTAACAGGTTACCGGTTAAATCTCTGCCAATCATCGAAAGTAAAATTGGCTTTGCTCCAAGTTCTGAGATGTTTAAGGCTACATTAGCTGCGCCACCAGGCCTTGACTCCTTGCTTGCAATTTCTACCACGGGCACCGGAGCTTCAGGCGAAATGCGGTTCACTTCTCCGAATAAATAAAAGTCAACCATTACGTCACCTATGATTAGAACCGATAGGTCTGCGAAGTTCAGTTTTGCGGGCATCTGTGAAATTGAAAAAGTTAGCAATTAGGTAAATGAGAAAATAAATGCATTATATGAGTTTTAAAAATGCATCCTTCATTCGTTTGCACGCCTCTCTCAATTTGTCTTCGCTGGTTGCATAACTCATACGCAAACAATTTTTATCACCGAATGATTCTCCGCTTACCAAAGCGATTTTTCCTTCAGCTAAAAGGTAAAGAGAAATATCTTCGGGAGTGTTTAATGCTTTGCCTTCGAAAGCTTTTCCAAAATAGGAACTTACATCGAAGAAAAAATAGAAAGCACCATCTGGTAAATTTACTTTCAACCCCGGAATTTCTTTAAGCAGATTGTAAACGATGTCTCTGCGTTTTTTGAATTCTTTCACCATTTCAAAACTTGGAGTCAAGTCGCCAAGTAAGGCTGCTTCACCTGCTTTTTGCGAAATGGAACAGGGTGCAGATGTAAATTGTCCCTGTATTTTATCGCATGCTTTTGCAATGTCGATGGGAGCACCTATGTAACCTAATCTCCAACCGGTCATAGCAAAGCCCTTACTGAATCCGTTTACGGTAATTACCTGTTCTTTGATATCAGAAAATTCAGCTAAACTGGTATGTTTCTCTTCAGTAAAATTAATGTATTCGTAAATTTCATCGCACAATACAAACAGTGTTGGATGTTTTTTTACTACAGCGGCTATTGCCTTCAACTCCTCATGCGAAAAAACAGAACCGGTAGGATTACAAGGCGATGAAAAAATCATCAGCTTCGTATTTGGAGTTATGTATTTCTCCAATAAGTCTGCAGTTACTTTAAAGTTAGAATCAATTGTAGTCGGGATTTCCACACATTTGCCTTCTGCCACTTCTGCAATGGCCGCATAGCTCACCCAATAAGGTGCTGGTAATAACACTTCATCTCCCGGATTTATTAAACTCAGAACCACATTCGCGATTGACTGTTTGGCTCCGGTTGAAACAACAATTTGGTCATCAGTATAATCAAGGTTGTTATCACGTTTAAATTTTTGAACAATTGCTTTCCGTAATTCAGGATAACCAGGTACAGGTGTGTATTTTGTATAGCCCTTGTCAATTGCAATCTTAGCAGCATCTTTAATGTATTGGGGCGTATCAAAATCAGGCTCCCCCAAACTCAAATCAATTACATCATGACCCTTCGCCTTAAGTTCGCGGCTCATTTTGCTCATTTTAATTGTGGCAGATTCCTGCATGTGGTTGATGCGGTCAGAAAGTTGGTTCATAGTTGCAACGGCTTGTGTCATAATGAAAATATTTACGTGCGCGAAAATAATGTTGCGCAGAAATTTGAGTG
>CAIYOV010000164.1 GCA_903927935.1 uncultured Bacteroidota bacterium
ATTTGTAATTTTTCAAGTACCCTCTCAGGTCAATTTATCGAACTTTTTGGGAGATATTAAAATTGTAAAAGACTTATACCAATGCATTCCCTTGCCTTGAATCCCGCTATATTTACTCCCGATTTAGTCCTGATTAGGGTGAAAGAGAAGATAATCACTTCTAATTACCGTTACTGGTAGAAACAACCTTTTCCTTAGGAATTTGAATTGGTTTGTTTCTCAGACTAATTTTATTGATACCACATTTCTTATTTGCCAAACTATAAAATGTCACTCCCAACTGAAAAAACTCATACTTCAATATGTTAAAATCGCGCTCATTTGTATAATAAAAGGTGATAACTTACGTGTTGGGCGGAACGCATTATAGATAACATTAAATATTAACTCAATTAACTCCATGAACAATTTACATAACTTAAAAAACAAAATTTATGGAGACCAACTCAGAAAAAAAAGTCATTGCCGACCCAATTGAAGTTGTATCGAGGATTATTCATGCGCTGCATCATATACCCGCCAAAACAGGGGATATGTATGTTTCCAAAGAGGAAATTATAAAAGACTTGGCTTCAAGGGGAATGGAGATTGAGGATTCCAAATTGCAAAATACGCTCGAAAAATTACATGGACATTACTGTGCGCTGATAGTGAAATGGACATCAGCCGATGGGGGAAATATTAAATGGAAGTTCAATTACTTAGCTTATAAATCAGCTCACACTGACTATGCCCGCTCTTCTGTTTAGATGTCATTAAATTGTGTAATTTCGTATAAGAGTGTATATTTGTTGTATAAAATAATGGAATGAATAAATCTGTAAAATCAATTGTCTTTCCTATACGCTTAACGCCAGAATTAAAAAAGAAGCTAAAAGCTCTGGCAGATAAAGACAAAAGAAATCTGAGTGATTTTATAAGAGTAACACTTGAGAAATTTGTTGAAAAAGAAAAATAAATATGTCAAAGCATCTCCAATTAATTAGCGCAGCTTATCTTGATGAATATTCATCTAAGGCGAATATTGATTGGTTAAGAGTATCCTATAAGTTCCGCTCGAAGCCAAGATTTACCACAGAAGATTTTGAATATTACCTTATCGCCTCATCCTTATACTCATCAAAAATTGAGGGTAATACGCTGGATGTAGATAGCTTCTTTTGGAACAGAGGGAAGAAAGATTTTCCTAAGAAAAAAGAAGTTGCTGAAATTGAAGATTTGGTAAAAGCCTATGAATTTGCGGTAGATGGCAAATTGAATAAGGGCAATCTCCTAAAGGCGCACAGTCTTTTATCAAAGCATTTATTGCCAGTCAAAGAACAAGGCATAATTAGGAGGCAAAATATGTGGGTTCGTGAAAAGAAGACAGGAAAGCCTGTTTATGGCGCTGTCGAACCTGAGCAATTGCCGCAGGAGTTTAATAAATTATTTGAGGATATAGGTGAATTGCTAAAGCGGGATTTAAAGTATAAGGAGATATTCTATTATGCTTCCATGATACATTTGTGGTTTGTAATTATACATCCGTTTGGGGATGGCAATGGAAGGTCTGCGCGATTACTTGAGAAGTGGTTCTTGGCATCCAAATTAGGCAAAGTTGCATGGTCAATAAATTCTGAAAAATATTATTGGGATAATCGAGCGGCATATTATCAGAACGTTGCGCTGGGTTATAATTACTATGTCCTACATTGGGAAAGATGTATTCCTTTCTTACTGATGTTGCCAGAGGCTTTAAAAGATTAATTCGTAATAATGTGCAAAAAAATGAAAGTCAGATGAGAGTATTAGATTCCGCCCAACACGTAAGTTATCGCCTAATAAAAGTGGAAGGGCTGGCATATCAGATCGATCAAGGCCGGAATTTCAAATCAATGAAGGTCGATTTTTTTTGACCACAGAATATTTGAAGCTAACATATTAAAGTTCAATGTTTTAAATATTACTCATAGCCCATTTACCTTTACGAAACTGAAGCTCAATTTGGCACAGCCTTAGCTGATCTCTAAGACCGGCTTTTCCACCCAAACACCGGCATACAACAAATAGAATAGTGCTTAAGATCAGTGGACACGGTATTCTTCATCATAGACAGGCAATATGCCTCCTTCTACTTTTGCAAAGCAGATTTGATAGGATGGTTTTACAGCCTTTTAAAATATAGATATTATGAAAAAAAATGAAGGAAAATTGTATTGCAGTTTAGCTTTGCTGGGCTTGATGCTTTTTTTTATAAGCGGATGTAAAAAAGAAAGTAATCCTGTTCCAGTGGATTTAATGACCGGTGCAACTGAATACACTGGCACTTATCCTGATCCTGCTGAAGTTACTTATCTCAATCAGGGTGTTTCTACTGTTGTAATTGCATATCCCGGACAAGTGATTGCATTCTTCAACCTGCCGTCAAATGAAACAGATGCCACAGAACTAATAACTGATAAGGGAGGAACAGTGTTAGCTAAAGTACCTTCGGCAGGCTTTTATTTAATCAGTACAAGTCCTTCACAGGCAAGTTCATTGATTAATTCTTTACAGGGCAATAGTTTGGTAAAAGCAGCTACTCCCCATATAGCGGGTTATTTAAGAGGAAGCGTTTCTATGCTCGATTATTGCGGACAAGATCATGCCAGTGGCGTTTTGCAGGTTTTGCAGGCATGCGGAGGGACTTTTGATGAATGTACAAAAATTTCGGAGGATGGCAAATATGTAGCTACTGGTAAATTAATTCACGCTATAACTAATGAGGTGAATAAAAACAAAGGTGGCACTACGTTGATTAATTTATCGGCAAACGGTGGATTGGAAAATAATACCAATTGGCAAACCCAACCACTGAGCAAGCAACAACTGGCGCTTGATGCATGGTATTGGTTTATGTATGCTGTGCTGAATACAGTTGCGGCTTTGCCGGCCGAATATCGGGCAAATCTGGTTATTACTATTGCTTCGGGAAATGAAAAAATGCCTATTGATGATATATTGGTACTGCTGCGCCAGCGGTCGGGTTTTGCCGAGATACTCAAAAGAAATATTTTGATAGTGTCTACTGAACGAAATAGCGGCTTTGGTAATTATGCCGTTGACGATCCTGATGTAGTGGTAATGAATAATACGAGCGCACAGTCGGGGACATCTCTTGCTGCACCCTGCGCCATGGGATTTATAGATTCTATTATGCGTGCCAAAGCAATTAATGCTGGTAAGGCGCTTGAGGCTATGAAAATGGCCTCGATGCTTAAACCAAACAGAGAGATATTGTTTGGAAATGCATTAGCCATGGTGGGTGTTAAAGCCTATGTTAGCGGGCCTTGTAATTTAGTTGGTCATCTCATCTGGAGTTATGATGGTAATTCTAATTGCACAGGCACACTAAGTTTTGCCATACAATCGATTACCCTCTTATGGGATGGTACTAACGGCAACATAAGTATTCCCGCAACTGCAAATTTTACACTTACGTCCGGTATCTGCCCACCTGCTGAAAATAATGGAACAGATAGTAAGATAATGAACGGTACAATAACCGGTTCCAATTCCAATGTTAACGGTAGCGCTATAGCTACTTTTGTATTTCCGACAACCCATCCTCTTCTTTCTTTATCCTTAAGTTTTACGGGGAGTATAAGCGGTAACGGAGATTTAACGGGAACCATCAGTTGTCCTATGTTTTCTGAAACGATACCGGTTTTATTAAAAAAGCAATAATGTGGTAGCCGGAGGCCATGACTGGATGCTATCCGGCACATCCATTCTATCAAGGATTTTATTCGCTTGCTCGCTTGCGCAAGTTCTGTGCACGCTCCCTCTCAGTATTGATGACACGTCTCATTTATGCTCTTGACCTAAGTCATTACTTATCCGCAATATTGACTGTTTCTTTGTAGTGAAAATCACCTATTATGAAAAAAATGAATTTTATTACACTGCTAATAGCCCTTTTGTTCCTTGCCGGATGCAAGAAGGAGAAAGACTTAAATAAAGATGATGAAGATATCAGCGGCACTCCTGTAATGATTGCCGGAGATGTAAACTCATCGGTTACACAAGCGACCAAGGTGCTTGCCATCTCTTCCACCGACCAGTTTAAAACCGCAGACATTACCAACAACCATTTTAGTATTGAATTGGATAACGGCAAACCATGGGGGCTGATATTTCTGAACAGTGCAGAGCAACCACTAGGGATACTTTCGCTGGATAGTGGTATCGAAACACTTCCACTACATTATATAACCACAGGAACTACTGCTATCGACCTTCAAACCATTACCCGCAGCGGAAACATTTTTACTCCTTCGCATAACCCCATTGGTAGCGAAATTGTGATGACGAGTGAACAAAAAAAAGCGGTTGCTTCTATTGATGATTATTTAGCCCTGCTGCTGAAGAATCCAGATGTAAACGGAAATGGGCAGTTGGATGTACTGGAAGGAAAATGGTTTTCACTTAATGTTATCTATTTTATCAAACCTGGAAGTTTCGAGAGTACGAATCTTACACCTACTTACGACCCCAACAACCTGATTGAGGGGTACAGACTGTTTCTGACTGTAAAAGACCAAAGCTATCCTGAAACAATTTATTATACTGGGCCATCCGGTTCTCCACTTTTAAACACAGCTTCTGAATTATATATGAGTTTCAGTAACCATAGGGTGTTTCAAACCCAGTATTTATATAATGTAGTAAACAACAATTCTTACATTCCGGTAACAGGGGTTTATACTATTCAGTACGGAAGCCAAACCCTCAATTTTAATTTGCCCGACCAATCGTATGTATTGAATAATGTTGCTTACCCATGGCCAACCCTTACATTGAACGGAAACGGCACCATGAACAAGATCAACTGGACTTACCAGTACCCCGGAGGATCTGTCAATTACGATTTATCTGCAATCATGAGAAACATCCGGGTACAAATGGAAGGAATCGGTAACAAATGTGACCAGAACGCAGCTTCGGGTTTATATGATTCGGGAAGATTGCCTATTACTACAACCTCGCATTCGTTCAGTTGTCAAAACATTGACTGGGGCACAGGAACTCCTAGACCGGACTGGAAATATATTGACCATGTAGGAATGACTTACGAAGACCACTACGGTGCCGTCTACGCGGTAATGTATGAAAGGAGTTATTAAGTGTCTGCCCTAACTCGCGAAGCAAAGTCACGGAAGTTTCTTTATGGTAAGGATTAAAGAAATCATCCTACCGAAAACTTTAAACCAAATAATGCATTGTTTAGAGTAAACCATCGATTATTCATGTATGCATTTATTTTTTTGTAAGAGGTGCGGGTTCTGACAGTCCTTTACCAGTGCAATTTAATGCAGTAATAATCACACCCTTTTACAGTAACCGGTCCTTTCATTACAGGGTTATGAACTTCGTAACTGCCCGAGCGTTTTTTGTAATGCCGGTCGTGATTCTTGGGGTTGTAGCCCGACTTGACAATTATGTGGACATTTTTTGCGTATTCTTCCTGGCTTTCGATAAAATATTCCACTAACGAAATATCAGGTATTTAAAAAATACTTTCGTTGTATCAAAAATCAATAAACACCAAAACCGGAAATGAAGTTATTCATTGCTAAAACAAGTTGCATAAAGCTTTCAACAAAAAATAAAAAAGGGAATCCTTCAAAATTATTAAAGGATTCCTTGCAAGTACCCTCTCAGGTCAATTTATCGAACTTTTTAGTCGATATAGAATCAATAATGCAGTTATAATCCAATTTATATACTTGCCACTATGGGGGCCGCTTTTTAATGGAGCGAACCCAAAAATGAGTACTTGTACCTATTTCGAAATGTGTCAAAAGGCATTTCTTTGCATAGGCATTGACTTACCTACGAAGATTGTTATAAGTAATATCATCCTTCTTTTAAGAGGGAATTTGTACTCGGTATAGTTGCCAAATGGAAGTATGACACTAGCGTACAGTTGATATAGATGTTGATATTTCAGGAATCTGTTTCGGTCTATCAAAGATATTGATTCATTGTTTTAATAATTCAAAAGGCGATTGTAATATGAAAAACAGCCTAATAGCCACTCAAATTACTACCTTGAATGAGCATGAACAAAATGCCAACGCTTTATTGGCAAAACACACAACCAATTTTGTAATATATACCGACCCGCACGGTGTTATTAACTGGGTAAATAAGCATTTTGAGGATTTTACCGGATATCATCTGAGTGAGATAGTCGGAATGTCTGCCTGCGATTTGCTGCAAGGCCCCGATGCGGATTCCCAAAAAAGCTATGAGATCAGAGAGGCTATCAGAACAAAGTCTAATTGCAGAACGATCATAACAAACTATACTAAATCGGGAAAGGAATATCAAGCAGACATTAACATTACGCCTGTCTTTAATGAGGATGGCGAGCTCATCAACTTTATCGCTATTCAGCAGGACGTAACCATTCAGTCGCAAAAAAGGAAGAAAGTGGTTGCCTCAAGTAACATTGAGGCGCAGCAAAATATTGAACTACAGAAATTCAATATTCTATATCGTACACTTTTAGAAAAAACATCGGACTGTATTACCTCGCTTGACAGTATGGGCAATATTCTGTTTGCAAACCAAACCTGGTTAAGCAAAATGGAATATGCCTTAGATGAGGTGATGCTTACATCCATATTCAACTACATACATCCGAATTCCAAAAATCACTGTATTCATATTTTTAGTTCCATACAGGACATTCAAAAAGAAATTCCTGTTACATATTCGCTGATTAGTAAAAGTGGGAAAGAGATACAAATTGAAGGGGTTGTTCAAACAAAATTTAAAAACGGGCAGTTATACACGGTCGATTCCCATTTAAGAGATGTAACGCAAATAAGTAATCTTAAAAAAGGAGAAGAAATTTCCAGGAAACTGGTTCAGATTTATAAGACTGCTATTGACGCATCAGCCATCGTATCGATAACTGACTGTAAGGGAGTGATCACTTATGTAAACGAAAATTTCTGTAAATTATCGGGCTATAGGGAGGATGAACTGCTGAATCAGACTCACACAATCATTAACTCCGGTTATCACGGAAAACATTTTTTCAAGGATTTATGGGGAACGATTAATAAAGGCCAGATATGGAAAGGAGTAATCAGGAATAGGGCAAAGAATGGAGATTATTATTGGGTTGATTCTACAATTGTGCCTTTCCCTGTTGGAGAAAACACCTATGAATACGTGTCTATAAGGTATGATATTACACCTATCAAAAAAGCGGAAGAAGAAACCAATAGATTAAAATCATTCTACGAAAACATTCTCAATAATATCCCGGTTGACATTGCTGTATTTGATAAAAATCACAAGTATGTTTTTCTCAATAAGGAAGCGATCGGGGATGACTCCCTCAGAACCTGGATGATAGGGAAAGACGACTTTGACTATGCCGCTTTAAAGGGCTTGCCGGAATCTTTCGCACAAAAAAGGAGAGATATATTTAATCAGGCGCGTAATTCAGCCGGGGATGTTGTATGGATGGATACTCAAGTAAGTAAAAGTGGAGATGTAAAGTATAAAGAAAGGCGTTTTCATACGTTTGCTGCTAAGGAAACCGTGGTTGGTTACGCTGTTGATGTGACTTTACTTCATTCCACGCAACTTGAATTATACGATAACCAAAGTAAACTGATTAATTTAAATAAAAACTTAGAGCATGAAATTGAAAACAGAGTTAAAGAGTTAAGGGAGTCGAATGCCAACCTGGAAAGTTTTGCCTATTCTATTTCTCACGACCTGAAAACACCGTTAAGGCAAATAGGCTCATTTTCAGATCTGTTGAAAAGATCCTTGATGAACGATGATAAGCAAGAAGCCCAAGAGCACTTTAAATACATTGACGATGGGGTTAGTCTGTTGAGCACGCGTATAACTTCACTTCTCGACTTCTCGAGGTATGGAATTGGAAAGATGAATATTTCCGAATTTACACTGAGAGAGGAATTTGACAAAGCATTTAACTTATACATTAAAGAATACAATCAAATTCATTACACTTTTGTAAATAATATCCAATCAAGAATAATGGCCGATATTTCATTAATTGGTGCGGTGGCTGAAAATCTAATATCCAATGCGGTTAAGTATTCAATACCTAAAGGAGAGATACACATTGAAGTGGGGCAGAAAAAAGTGGAAAATGAAATAATTTACTACGTACGTGACAAAGGAGTTGGCTTTGATATGAAATATTACGACAAGATATTTGCTCTGTTTCAGCGGCTTCATCAGCAATCCTATGTGGAAGGAATGGGAATTGGATTGTCGCATGTTAAGCGAATTATAGAAAGGCACAATGGCCGTATATGGGCGGAAAGCGAGGTAGGTGAAGGTAGCACATTTTATTTTACTCTTCATTTGGGTTAAGTCGCGTTTCAACCTGCCTAATGGGACTTACGGAATATATCGTTTAAAATAACCTTTGGGTAGGGTAGGCGTAGACCGCTGAAAACCTCATTGGTTCAGTTCTCTATTTTGGAAGCGGCAGAGACCTTGACTGGATGAGCCGGACTCAGAGATCAATTAATGCCGTGGCGGATTGGCATCACGTTTGGACAGTTTAGTATATAATGAAGTGCCTTTTAAAGGCTTGATTTGCATGATTTAGCATTAAATAAATGGTGGACAAAAATTTCAGACCTCTGTTGATTTGCAATTCCGGCCTAATATGGCCTGAGCCTTCGGCTCCTCCACTAAAGGCCCGTTTTTAAATAAAAACCTTCGATTTATAATTAAAACGGCCTGATTTATAATTATAGGCGAGGCATTTGTAATTATAGTTGAGGCATTTATAATTATAGTCGAAGCATTTATATTTATAGCTGAGGCATTTATAATTATAGTCGAAGCATTTATGTTTATAGTTGGGGTATTTGTAAATATAGCTGAGGCATTTATAAATATAGTCGAAGCATTTATATTTATAGTTGAGGCATTTATAATTATAGTCGAAGCATTTATATTTATAGTTGAGGCATTTATAATTATAGTCGAAGCATTTGTAATTATAGTTGGAGCATTTGTAAATATAGCTGAAGCATTTATAAATATAAATCTTCGTTTTATATTTATATAACCTCGATATATTCCTTTTCCAGGGTATAGTAGTTATCTTATAGTTAACGCAGTGATAAAAGGCTTTAATCAGTTAAAGGTAATCATCGACTATGCAGAAATTGATAATGAACTTTTTC
>CAIYOV010000165.1 GCA_903927935.1 uncultured Bacteroidota bacterium
ATTTAGTTCTCATAACTAGGATTTGAAATACAAAGAGCATAACTTTAAAGTTGCAAACGTGTGACCTTTCTCAATCAGAAAGATGATACCGCTCATCATACATTAATTTTCGATAAAGTAGAATTGTATCACTAAAACAAACCATATGCATTACCGACAGTTTTATTCCGAATTAGCCAAGCTGCTTTACGGGCTGGCGAATATTGATGGCAAAATTTCGAAGAAAGAAAAAGAAGAACTAAGGGCTATTGTTCGAAATGAACTGGTGCCTGCCGAAAAGCATATCGACCATTTTGGAACCGATGCGGCCTATTACACCGAAATTGAATTCGACATACTCGAAGAAACAGTGGCCGACCCTAAAGCGGCATTCGAATCGTTTATCGATTATATCGAAAACCACCACTCTGCCATTGACGGACGCATGCGGGAGCTAAGTTTGCGGGCCGCAAAGCGAATTGCCGAAACGTACCACAAAACCAGCAACAAAGAAAAAGTGCTGATAACAAAACTGGAGGCAAAACTGAAAATGCTTCCTGCGTAGCTTTGCAGCGCAGCCATTACCTTTATCTATATTGCACCCTCATTCTTATTTCATGATTAGAAGAACATTCCCGGTACTTGGCATGAGCTGCGCCAGTTGTGCGGTGAATGTAGAGAGTGCGCTTTCCAAACAAAAAGGCATCAGTAAGGCCTCCGTAAATTTTGCCGATAACACCGCGCTTGTTGAATACGATGAAGACGCTGATTTAAATGAGTTCAAAAAGGCCGTTAAATCTGCCGGTTACGATATAGATATAGTTGAACACAAAACAAGTGAAGAAGTGGATGCCCTGCACGAAAAGGAATTTCAAAAACTAGAAATCACCACGGTATTTGCTTTTGTGTTTGCTGTTCCTGTGCTCATCTTTGGTATGTTCTACCATCATTACGAACCCGGCAAATGGATTTCGATGGTCTTATCAGCCATCGTGGTTTTTGGTTTCGGGCATCAGTTTTTTATCAATGCCTGGAAGCAGACCAGACATTTAAAAGCCAACATGGATACACTGGTGGCCTTAAGCACTGGAGTGTCTTTTGCTTTCAGTGCCTTCAACACATATCTTCCACAGGTACTCAGTTCGCAGGGGCTCAAGCCCGATGTGTATTTCGAAAGTGCGGCTATGATTACTGCTTTTATTCTGCTGGGCCGATGGCTCGAAGAACGCGCAAAATCAAATACTTCCACCGCCATTAAACAGCTCATAGGTCTGCAACCCAAAAGAGTAAGGGTTATCCGCGATGAAATAGAGCAGGAAGTTAAACTGGAAGATGTAGAAAAAGCAGAAATCATTCTTATTCGTCCCGGTGAAAAAATCCCTGTAGATGGAATAGTAACCGAAGGAAATTCATTTGTAGATGAAAGTATGATAACCGGTGAATCAATGCCGCTCGAAAAAGTGTTGAACTCAAAAGTTTTTGCGGGCACCATCAATCAGAAAGGAAGCATCACTATCTCAGCAAGTAAAGTTGGTAAAGAAACACTGCTGGCACAAATCATTAAAACCGTTCAGGAAGCACAGGGGAGTAAAGCACCGGTGCAGAAACTGGTAGATAAAATAGCGGCAGTGTTTGTGCCGGTGGTTATTGTTATTGCCGTGCTAACCTTTGTTGCATGGCTAGTGATAGGTGGGAAAAGCTATTTAGCCCAGGCTTTCATTTCATCGGTAAGTGTTTTGGTAATTGCCTGCCCATGCGCATTGGGTCTCGCAACTCCTACTGCCATTATGGTGGGTGTAGGCAGGGGAGCTGAAAACGGAATCCTAATCCGCAATGCCGAAGCAATTGAGAATGCAAAGAATATTGATGTGATTGTGCTGGATAAAACCGGAACAATCACCAAAGGGCAACCGGAGGTAACGGATATGATCTGGCTGAAAGAAGATGCTGTCGCACAACTTGCACCGGTGCTGTCGGCAATGGAAATGCGTTCAGAACATCCCTTAGCCGATGCGGTAGTAAAGCACCTGAATATAAAAGGC
Organism: uncultured Bacteroidota bacterium; assembly: GCA_903927935.1. Taxonomy (GTDB): domain Bacteria; phylum Bacteroidota; class Bacteroidia; order Chitinophagales; family LD1; genus Bog-950. Next base: position 2,022 of record CAIYOV010000165.1, read on the forward strand.
GAAAAAGCGGTGATTGAAAAATTTGAATCGCTCACCGGTAAAGGAGTGAAGGCAACCACTGCATCCGGAAATTATCTAGTAGGCAGCGAGCGCTTAATGAAGGAGAAACTGATTTGGATTACTCCTGATATAGAGCAGCAAGTAAAAACCTTGAAAGAAAAAGGAAAGACGGTTATCTTTTTTAGCACAGAAAATGAGCTACTCGGTATAATCGCCTTAGCTGATGCACTGAAAGAAACTTCGACTGAGGTAATACAAGAACTGATGAAAACCCATGAAGTGGTAATGCTTACCGGTGACAACGCAGCCACCGCAAAAGCCATTGCTGAACAGATTGGTATTACACGTTACAAAGCCGAAGTATTGCCTGCTGAGAAAGCAAAGTTTATTTCTGAAGAAAGAGCCAAAGGGAAAAAAGTGGCAATGGTGGGTGATGGTATTAACGACAGTGAAGCACTTGCATTAGCCGACATCAGTATGGCTATGGGCAAAGGCACCGACATTGCCATGAACGTTGCCGATATTACACTAATGCACTCCAACCTAAACTCTATACCAAAAGCTATCGGGTTATCGAAAAAAATTGTTTCTACTATCCGGCAAAATCTTTTTTGGGCCTTCATCTACAATCTCATTGGTATTCCAATTGCTGCAGGAGTTCTATATCCGTTCACCGGTTTCCAGCTTGACCCTATGATTGCAAGTGCTGCCATGGCCCTCAGTTCTGTTTCGGTAGTGAGCAACAGCTTACTACTCAAGAAAAAATCTATTCATTGAAAATATAGCAGAAAGGTTGCTTACAGATTTTTTAAAATAAAATCAACTCTTTCATGTGGCAGCAACACCGGAACGTGTACCACTGGAAATGGCAAAGATTCATAAACGTTAATGATAGCTGTATGTATTTTTTTCTGAGCTACTTCATCTTCTGTTCTTGCATAGTCTTGAACTAAAGGTAGACAATCCAGAATGAATACTTTTTTATAAGCGATGGTATGCATTGCATCTGAAAGTTTTGGATCAATAACGATATTCAGATAACAGTAATAGGCAAGTGCATCGGGAATGGCCCGGTCTAAAAAAACTACATCATCCGGAGGGAGTGATTTTTCAAGCTCAATCTGCAACTCCAGAACTTTCAACTGAAAATCTTCCTGATGTTTCCTGACTTCCTCTACGGTTGTTCCGTTAAGCCTTTGCATATCGAAGTAATGCCGTGCATTTTCTATTGTCGTTTTGTATCCTCTAGCTTTTAGTAAATTAACCATGGTGGTCTTGCCCGAACCGGGACCACCGGTAATTACATACCAATTTGTTTTTCTATTAACAATATTATTCCTTTCTGCTGTTGTTCCCACTCCATGTAAATTATCTAATAGCAAGATTATTAAAAAGTCATTTGTATACGCCTATTAATATTGATGAGTAGTATCACATACGATGCTGATAGTGGCAATGCATTTTTTATTAGAAGAAAAAGAAGCGGAGGCGTTTAATGAGATACCGGTTTATAAAACTTAGATGTGTGAGTGATATAGTTATGATTGTACTCCTTAGCAAGATATACTACCCTATCTTTGAATTATGTAAATTGTTGTTGTCTACTGAATGATCTTTTCTGCTTTTAATAAGTTAGCCTATTATTCTAAATTCACTTTTTAAATAACAGACATGAACATCGATAATAGAAACTGGACTTATAACGAATTTTTAGCTTTCCTGTTGGTATACGCTGCCGAAATGAATTACCCGTTGACTAAGGAGGAGTTGGAATTTATAAGAGCTACAACACAGATAGATGATATAGAAAAAATAAAAACCACTGTTGATAGTGTCAATGACATAGAAGCAATTGAGATTATAGAAGAATGCCGGAGAAAACATCTTCATAGCCATGAGAAAATAGCACAAGCAAGAACTGACTTACAGAATCTATTAAAAACACCCGGCCTTCATAGTCAACTTGAAAAAGCAGCCGTGCACATTTTGGAGAAACTTATCTAAAGCATCTATCAGTAATCCTCTTCTTTTCCTCTCCCAAACAGGTAATGTATTCCGACTACTAAACCTACATTCGCATTGCGGCTCTGCTGATACTTTACATCATTATGGCTGAACCAGCCAAGTGTTTTCAGAACTTTTCCGTTTAAATCAAGCAGCCCTGCATAGCCGGATAGCCCCAAATCAAAATACAGGTTGTCTGTGACATAAACTTCAGCTCCAATCTGAAGTGCTATACCCATATCAAATGTTTTGAATTTTTGTTTTGAAGTAAACGCAAGCGAATCAGGTAAGTAAGTAATATCTGCAATTTTTACCTGCTCACTTGCGGCAGTTCTGACCCCGAACTGAGGACCAAGGCAAACAAAAAGTTTAGCTGTATGCCCAAACCGGCTGATGTATTTTGCCATTATCGGAATTTGCACATAGGCTAATTTTATTTCTCGCTTTACATTTACTCGCTCGTAAGAACCTCCAAATGTTCCCTGAGGAAGTATAGCAGGTCCTATAAAATTATCCTCGTATTTCTGACCAGCAGTAGCATAACGAACCTCTCCCTGTAATCCCCAATCACTCTTAAAATTATAGCCCAACACAATTCCTCCGTTGCCGCCATAGGTAAATCTGTAATTCATCTCAGAAACACGCACGTAGGGCTCTGTAAACGGGGCAAGGGTGCCGTAATTATTTTGAGTATAAATAAAATTTGCATCGAAAGCCCCTGAAGCACCCAGATGAAAACCTTTTTGTGCAAATAATGAAAAAGAGATAACCGTAATAAAAACAAGCAGAATATTCTTCTTCATATTTTAGTTTTATGTTGCAAAGTTCCTAAAAGTTATACGAACTATCAATGAATAATTTTTTTCGCCTTAAAAAATATTTCGATTACCTGCTAAAGGCCAAAACAAAATATTATCTGCATTCTCCATTTGCATATCAGTTTTATTTAAACGTGCTTGAAGGTGAAAACGATAAAAATATTTATTCAGTTCAATCTCTTCGCAAAATACTTCGGAAAACCGAAATGACATTAAGTATTGAAGATTTAGGTACTGGTAAGTTACTTCAAAGAACTATTGGGGATATAGAACGAAAAGTTTCTGTAAGTAATAAATATGGAGCGCTGCTTTACCGATTGGTAAAATATTTTCGATTTAAAAATATTCTTGAAATCGGCACTTCTATTGGTTTAAGTTCATCTTATATGGCAGTGGCGAATGCTGGTGCAAGAATCATTTCACTAGAAGGTTCATCAGATATTGCTGAAGCTGCAAAACGAAATCATGCCTTACTTCAAATTAAGAATATAGAAATTATCATAGGTAACTTTAACCAAACACTTTCTTCTTCTAAACTCAGGTTTTCAACAATTGATTTAATTTTCTTTGATGGTAATCACACCAAAGAAGCAACGCTCAACTACTTCTACCAATGTCTTGAGAAAGCTAATGAGAACTCGGTTTTTGTTTTTGATGATATTTATTGGAGTGAAGAAATGAGTGAAGCCTGGGAACAAATTATACAGCATCCTCAGATAACACTTACGATAGATGTATATCAGTTCGGGATTTGCTTTTTTAGGAAAGAAAAATTAGCGAAAGAAAATTTTGTGTTGTGGTATTAAGCAGGCTTTATTTTATTAATCCGCTTTGTCTTCCGTATTTATTGTATTGTGCAATGATTGTTTTAGTAATCTCGTAATCGGAATTGTATTTTAAAAATTCGATTGGCAGGTTGCAGAAGTTTATAAAATCATCATAATTTTTCTCGGGTAAGTCAATCAATCCATTTTCGTTATAGTAGTTTAGTAATTCTTTAAATATTTTTCTTTTATCATCTTCCTTCATCTGCCCTTTCAGTTTTTCACGTTCCTGAGCATGCCCGCTAAACATTTCATACAAAGCACTTATCGGACTGGTAATCATCATCTCCGGTCGGTCTAATTCTTTAGGTGTTAATCCTAATTTTTTCCTTTCTGCTTCTATCTGCTCTATCGTTTTTGGAGCTTTAATAACTACGTCATGAGCAAGACTGGTAGAGAGCGGTTCGATAGAAAGGTGTAAAACATATGTGTTTTTCTTTGCTGAATCAGCTATTGAAAATTTTGTGGTATGATAACCCGGCAAAAACAAAAAAAGTGTATCGGTCCGGTGGATGGTTGCTTCAAAAAAACCTTTATTGTCAGTAGCAACGGTTAAACTTGATTTCGGATTGATAATGCTCACTCCCGAAACTGCTCGCTTGGTGTAGCTGTCAGCAATACTTCCTTTTATTCGCACAGTATCTGTTTGTGAGTATGCGTTACTTGTAACGAGCAGAAGAGAAAAAACAAAAACACTTACAGCAATCCTCATGTGGCGAATATAATTAAGTGAATCACGGAGAACAGTAACGGGTGCTTTGAATGAATAGTATGAACTTGTTTTTATATTTCTTTAAGAAAGTCAGTAATTGATTTATAGACTTTATTCAAATCCTCTTCAGAAATACAATAAGGTGGAAGAATGTAAATGATGTTTCCAAGAGGACGGAGGATTATTTTTCTGTCAATAAAGAATTGATATGCTTTATCACAAATATTGTTGAGATAGCCGCTTGCTTCGTCAGTGTTCAGTTCAAGAGCTAGAATTGTTCCTCGCTGACGAACTTCTTTTATCCTAG
>CAIYOV010000166.1 GCA_903927935.1 uncultured Bacteroidota bacterium
ATTTTTAGAACAATTTATTGTATCATGATATTCCTAAGGAAGATGATTCATCCGTTGGTTTTTAAGACAATTACAATGGAAAGGTGTAGGCAAAAATGCCGCTGTAAATCAAGTGATTACAGCGGCAAAAGTGACCCCGGTGGGGCGTTACCCCAAACAAGTCAATTGTTTTATAATCAGGTGCTTTCTAAAATTCTAATAAAATACCGTACCGATTTCGTACCGAATTTCTGTCCAGTTTTGGCCGTCCAAAGACTTCGCTTTTCTGCTTAACTGTTCAGGTACAAATCTAAACCTTTCTTTTTAATATACAAATCCCTGATATTCAAATTTCTTTCTTGCAAGGTGCAAGCATATATATAGATATAGGCTTGCACCTTGCACTGATTTTGCCTGATTCACCTGAAAAAGAACAATTTGCAGTACGCAATGCAATTATTTTTCTTTTTGTTTTTCAGGCAATCGGGCCGAAGTTCTTTTACTCCCCTAAAAAAAAATGATTCTCAACAAAATAGACAAACGCGACATTATCAAGATATTAAGCATGTAATCAAAATATAATTATATACATACTATTATAATACTATTAAGATTTGCCATTTCACTTTGCAGAGATTTGTAGAAAAATCAAAGTAATATGGAAGTCATCACGATGGATAGCCGGGCTTACAAAGACCTGGTTGAAAAAATTGATAAAATATCGGTCTTCGTTGTAAAATGCGAAGCCGGTATCAAGCCTCAAAGTAACGATGAAATCTGGCTCGATAGCCAGGAAGTAGCTAACCTGTTGCGCATCAGTACACGCACCCTTCAACGATTGCGAGCAGAAAACCTGATCAGTTACGCCATTCTTCGTGGGCGTTGCCTTTACAAGCTGTCTGAAATAGAACGAGGCCTAAACGAACGGTTAATCACCTGCGATCCTCATACGCTGGACGAGTTCCGCAAAAACTACCTGTTAAGTAATGGCACTAAGTAAAGAAACCATATTACAGGCTACAAATAAGGGGATGGCCGTGTTCCAGCATTTTATTCCTTTCCCCTTTCAGGTAGGCCGGAATTTTCTGAACCCGCTTTACCAGGACAAAAACGCATCGTGTAATGTATTTTTTGACCGGCGCAATGACTGTTTTCGTCTGAAAGATTTCGGGAACGATGACTATACGGGTGACTGCTTCTCTTTCGTAGGCAAACTTACAGGGCTGGACTGTAACCACCCTGCCGAGTTTATGCAGATACTTGAACGGATTAACAACGAACTGCATTTGGGACTGACCGACGCAAAAGATTATAAGCCGCTTGCCATTGCATCATCAAGGCATACCACCAATATCTCCGCAGTTCAAATGCCAACGTCAATGCCGCTAAAAAAAGGAAGGCCGTACAAAATTATCCAAAAGAATTTCTCTCAAAAGGAGCTCTCCTGGTGGGGGCAGTGCGGCATTACCGAAAAGTTACTTCTCTCCTTTCATGTCGTTTCATTGAGCCGTTTTGACAGCGAAAACCAGGAAGGGAAACCCTTCTACTTCCTTTCTTCAGAAGAGGAGCCGATGTACGGCTATATTGGTAAACAGCACATCAAGGTGTATCGCCCTGAGTCGGAAATCAGGTTTGTCCATGGCGGTAATATACCGGAACATTTCTGTTTCGGGCTGGAACAACTGCCAGCCAAAGGCGATCTGCTATTTATTACGGGTGGCGAAAAAGACGTGATGGCACTTGCCACACATGGTTTCCACGCAATATGTTTTAATTCGGAAACTTCCCACATTCCGCCCGAAATAATTCATAAACTTTCGTACCGGTTCAAACACATTGTTTTGCTTTTCGACGTGGATAAAACCGGACTGGAAAGTTCAGAAAAACAGGCATCAAATTTAAGTGCTTATAGTGTCAGCCGTTTGTTATTGCCCCTTAACGGCACAAAGGAAGAAAAAGATGTGGCGGACTATTTCAGGCTCGGTTATTCGTCCGAAGATTTAAAACGTTTATTCCTGCAATATCTCGACACTTTATACTGCGAAACCATGTCGGCATTGAAGTCCTGTGAAGTGGATTTTAATAATCCTCCCCCCATTGCACAAATAGTTGTGTCAGTAAATGACGTGCCGCTTGGTACACAAAGCAACCTATTGTGTATAACAGGCGGTGAAGGGACTGGTAAAAGCAACTATGTTGCCTCAATTATTGCCGGGGCTATTCGCC
>CAIYOV010000167.1 GCA_903927935.1 uncultured Bacteroidota bacterium
CAATTTGCTGGCGTACAGTGTCAATTTTATCATGCAATTCATCTTCATAAATAGTGGTCATGAAAATAGAATCGCGCAACAAAAGAAGGCAACCAGGATAATTATCAGGAGAAGTAGTAAGCTGAAAAACGCTTAACTCGGTAGTAGAATAAGCTACTAATGAAGTATTTCTAAAAGATATTCCTGTAGTGCTTTTGCGTAAGTAGTTCGCAATTTTATCGGAAAGAATATTTTGAAGAATGTAGGAGATACCGCTTACTGAATCGTTCTCATATACCGTTCCTATTTTTACATAACAGGTAATTTGAACATTGCCTGAATGAGGTTGCACTTGAACAAGGGCATTTAACCCGTTTGACTGCTTGGCCAGGTATATTGAATTATCGAGTGTTTTTACAATTTGGTTAGTTTGTGCGCCAACAGTCAAAAACAAAGCGAATAAAGTAAGCGTTAATAAAGTTTTTTGAAGACTGTCCATACCGCAAATTTTGGAAATACAATTCTTTCTTTCAAATTTGTTGAAATTAAAATCTGTGTTTATGAAGCGTTTGATTCTTCTCATGAGTATTGCCTTTTTACTTTCTATAGGTTTTTCATCGTGCAAGAAATGTTATTCCTGCGATTTTGGTAATAATGATGTGCGTGAGTTTTGTTCAAAAGATTTTCCCGATGGCACAGAAGGTTTAAAAATGACGATTGATGCTTACGAAACGCAGGGCTATAAATGCACCGCTAAGTAAGCTAATCGCTTAATCTTCCTTAATAAATACATCTTCCTCCTTCTCAAAGAAAAAGCTCAGGTTTTTGTTTTTTTGAAAGAATGCTTTCAGTTCTTCTGATTTTTCAAACACTTCATCAATATTCTCTGTAACCGGAGCGAGCGTTACTTTTGTTTCACTTTTATTAAGTGTTACTTTATAAAAGAAAAATTTCTGCCCCATTTCATCTTTTACTTTATAGAGGTTAATAAAAATATCCCCGTCAACATTGCTCAGGTAAGCTTGATAAATGGCTGGTTCCTTTGAATCTTTTTTCTTTTCTTCTATTTTATAATTGTAGTCATCCAGTTTAGAAACAACGTAATGGTTGCCCGAACTTGACTTTGGCTCCCACTTGCCAAGTAATGCAGGATTAATTTTTACCGAAGGGCTGTCAATAGGAACTTTGCTTTCGTACGGGCAGCCTCCAAGCAAAATGCAAAGTGCAATTAAAGGAAGTACGAATTTGAGTTTGTTCATATTGTTGATTTAAAAGCAAATAAAATCTTCTTTGTTCAATATTTACTACTGTGTATTTCTCTGTTTACAAATTCAGAATAAATTTTTGTTGATCAGAAATAAATTCTAAACACTTTCATTTCTGAAAGAGCACACCTTCTTTCAATCAGTATCATCCAATCAGTAATGGAATCTACACACACCTATATAAAAGGTCGCGGCTCGCAATTGAATCCGGCAAACCGGTTTCTGAAAAACAGTAAACGCGAAATTTATATAGATGATTTACCTACCAACGAAGAGCGCGAAGAACTGCTGACGGAAAACCCTAAAACAAAATACATAGAGGTTTTCCCGAAAACAATCCTGAATAAAATTGATAGCCCTGATTTGGGATTAAACTGGAACATGAACCCTTATCAGGGTTGTGAGCATGGCTGCATTTACTGCTATGCACGCGGAACACATGAATATTGGGGCTATAGTGCAGGTGCAGAATTTGAGCAAAATATCTTGGTAAAGAAGAGTGCCCCTGCTTTGTTAGAAAAGGCATTGATTATTAAAAGGTGGGAAGCCACACCGGTAATGCTTGCGGGTAATACAGATTGCTATCAGCCGGCCGAGAGGAAACTGGAAATTACCCGCGAACTGCTGAAGATGTTTCTCAAATTCAAACATCCGGTGGGCATTATCACTAAAAACAGTTTGATTGAACGCGATATAGATATTCTTTCAGCATTGGCAGCTAACAATCTGGTTAGTGTAACCATGAGTTTAACTACACTTGATGAAAGATTGAAGCGTGTGATGGAACCGAGAACCTCATCGGCCTTTAGTGTGGTTCGAACTATTCGAAAACTGACAGATGCG
>CAIYOV010000168.1 GCA_903927935.1 uncultured Bacteroidota bacterium
ATTTTTACTTGAACCATTTTTATTACACATTAAATCATAACGATTCAGCATATAAAACATACTTGGGTCTATTTCTTGCATTAAGCAATCCGCTTAGAATAGTTCCAATTCTTGAATATCAATACAATCAATTCTACAGTGATGAGGCAGGTAAAGCAGGGGCTGAAAATTTTTTAGATGAATTGGAATACAATGCTTGCAATTTCATTCGCACCAACCGCTTTCCCGAAGATTATTTTGCAAAGCACGATAAAATAATGAACTGGGTTTTTGCCAAGCGAGATTTCAGACGCTATGAAAATTTTATAGACGATCGGATATCTAATTTACTTGAAGTGTTGAATAAGTTCATACCAAAAGATATTCCAAAAGAAGTGGTTACCAAGGTTAACGCTAACAAAAAAAACAACGACTCTGTAATTGTTTCTGTAGTTGAAAATATGAGAGATATTCTTTTCAACGACCTCAAAGATTATTTTAGTGAGGAGAATCAAGAAACATTCAAAAAAATATTATCAGGCGAAGCTCCGGAATTACTCAAAATTATTTTCTTAGGTCAGGCAAACCAATTAGTAGACGTGTTTCGAATTTACTCGGATGATGAAAATATGAATTCAGATAAGAGAACGGTTGTAAAGTGGATATGCAACCACTTTATGTATTACTATAAACCTTTGAAACGTCCTGCATTTTTTGATAATCATGCAACAGAAAACATGATATACGGTCAACGTCCACCTACTCCTAAAAAACGAATCAAACTTATCGATATCAAACACCCCCGATTGACATACTACAAAAAATAGGTGTATATAAACCTGTTTAGACGAAAAACATCTAAACACCCCTAGGCGTCTTACTATTAAATCTTGTTGAAATCACACTGTCTGACTTACTATAGTTGGCGGCTGTGAATTAAAATGCAAGGGATAAAAATGAGAGAGCTACAAAAAATATTTTATGTGCCGGTGCCGGAAGAAGAGTTCTATCAGCGAATAGGAGAATCTGTATATTCTGTTTTCATGAAGAACAACTTCCCGTTACCTAGCAAAGAGCAGAAAACCAAATGGCTTAACCATATAGAAGCAGCAGCTTACTTAAAAAAAACACCGGCTGCATTGTATAAACTGACCTCAAACCGGGCAATAAAATTTACTAAACGAGGTAAGCCAAATTATTATCGAATTGAAGATTTAGACTTTTATATGCAAGCCGGGATGGTGAAAACAACAGATGAAATTGCAAAAGAAGTTCGCCTGATACCAAGAAAAAATTATTCAATAACTAAACATAAATAAAAATGGAACCAAATGAAAATCCAGATGAAGGATTAGAAACATCATCGGCAAAAGTAGTGACCGGAGTCAGAACCCACCCTGAACTCAAAATGCAACTCACTGAGGAGGGAGGCGATTGCGGCATGTCTACGAGTGAATACTGTGAAATGATATTATTTAACCGACACAAGGAAAAGGCAGAGAATGAACGGTTGCGAGCATTAGTTGCGGTGCTGCAAACGCAAGTTAGTGCTACCGGTGGAAAACAATTTGAAGTTGTGCAAGCGGAGCTTGAACAACTTAGAAAGAAAATTACAGAGCAGAACAATCAGTTGGCTATTTTCAGTGACAATCGGCTGCTTTACTTATACGAAAATGTCAAAGGCAAAAAAGACACCGTAGAAGATGCCTACCACCCCAACTTTAGTATTACATATAACTCAACCGTAGATGTTCTAAAAGCTTTAATTTATTCCACTAAACTAAACAATTAATATATGCTATTCATACCAAAAAATATCCCAATGAGCAATAGCGGCTTGCCTTGGGGGAAAATTATTATAGCTGTAATACTTATCGGAGGCGTATCCTATTTAGGATACCAAATGATACAAGAACCTAAACTAATTGCTAGCCCTAAAACCAAAGAAAATGAGCGGGGATAATTTTACACAAATCATCAAAAGTCCAGCTGTTTCAGCGTTGGTTATCACATTTTGCGTAATTGTTATAATGAAGCAATTGCCCGGTGTGATTATGACCATTAAAGAGATGAAAAAACCTGATTAGGCATTTTTCAATCCCTTTACGAAATCACGCATGACGTTGCGCTTGTGGTTGTCGCTAAAACTGCC
>CAIYOV010000169.1 GCA_903927935.1 uncultured Bacteroidota bacterium
AATGATTTTGCTCAAAGGGTTGGAGACTAAAAGATACTAAAAAAAGCGGTTCAAGATTTTCCGCTCCTCCTTAAACTTCAAATCAAACTCTTTTTCCAGCTTCTCTATCTTCTCCAGGTTTTTGCGCACAAATTTTTGGTGGGCTGCCGAGGCGGGGTTTCGGGGCTTGTGCCGTGCGGCAAGCAGCAGTTCGTCTATATCGCGCATCAGCAAAAGGGTTTTGGGTTCCAGCATAGTGGCGCAGAGTTTCTCCCACACATAATCGCTTGCCTGATAATTAGGGTGCAGCATATCTTCGGCAAAAAAGCGATAGTCGCGCAGGTCGTCCATTACCAGTTCATAGGCGGGGAAATAAAAATAAGCTGGCTGCTGTTGCTGCAAGGCATGGATTGCCGAAAACAAATGCGCCTTGCTCACCGTGTTTTCGTGATGCCCGAAAGCAAAGTAGCGAACAGGGCTAACGGTGAATACAATTTGGCATTTTGAATTTTGAATTTTGAATTTGTTTAGCGCACCGGTTATTGCTTTTACTATTTCATCGGGTGGCATCAGCCGCTTTTCAAATTGGGTGCCCGAAAGTTTGTGGCAGTTCGAAACTATCCGCGTTTCGTCTTTCAACTCAAACACATGGCTGGTGCCGAAAGTCAGGAACAAAATGGTGGCCTGCTTTAAATCTTCAGCAGCCTGCAACAGGTTATCGTTAATTACTTGTAAAGTTTCGGCTGCCGTGGCGCGCGAAAAACTGCCGTGATGGTCGAAGCTGTGGTAGAGTTCATCGTGATACACCAAATCTTTTTCGGTGTAAGGCACCGGTGCCAGCAAACGCTCAATAGCCGTGGCAACAGAATGCGGATTGTATTGCTGACCGAAGGGATTCACATTGATGCTGAACTTATAATCGCTGAACTTCTTACCTATGTTTTCGGAGAAACACGAACCGATGCTCACTATTTTATCGCGGTGCGAAATCTGGAAAGGAGATTTATCGGGAGTAACAACAGTGCGGAAAGGCTTCATCAAAAAGTTTTGCGCGAAGATAATTTTAAAGTGTGAGCCATCATCAGGAGTATGTCATGCTGAGCGTAGTCGAAGCATCTTCATTTAAACCCTTCGACTCCGCTCAGGGTGACATTTGTCTTTTTGTTTTTTGCTTACTGTATTTTCGACTACTGCCTACTGTCTCTTAATCCGTCAACCGTCAACGGTCATTTGTCAAGCCTTTTTATACATTTATTCAGGCATGTTTTATTTTTTATCGGACTTCATGAACCTGCATGAATTCGAATTATGACAATTTGTAAATTCATGTAGGTTTGCCGCTCATTAAAATTAAGGGATGGAAACATTGATTCGGGTTGCGCAATTTCTTCTCAGCTTATCTATACTGGTTTTACTACACGAGTTCGGTCACTATATCACTGCCCGCATGTTTAAAACGCGGGTCGAAAAATTCTACCTCTTCTTCGATTTCCTTTTCCCTATACCAACGGTTTTAAACTTCGCCATCTTTAAAAAGAAAATTGGCGATACCGAATATGGTTTAGGTTGGTTTCCACTGGGCGGTTATGTAAAAATTGCCGGCATGGTAGACGAAAGTATGGATGCCGAAGCCATGAAACTTCCCCCGCAGCCCGATGAGTTCCGCAGCAAGAAACCTTACCAGCGCCTCATTATTATGCTCGGTGGTATTATCGTGAACGTGCTGCTCGCCTTTGTTATTTACGCGCAGTTGCTTTACTGGAATGGCGAATCGTATTTGCCTACCGAGAACGTAAAGTATGGCTTTGCAGTGGATACCACCGCACAGAAAATAGGCTTGCAGGATGGCGATAAAATCATTTCATATAATCGAGGCGAGAAGTTTAAGCGCATTGAGTCTATTCCTATCGATATGCTCATCAACAACGCCAAGACCCTGGAGATTGACCGGGCAGGAGAGAAGAAGACATTGACCGTGCCGAAAGAAATTTACAAAGAGATTATGGCCAGCAAAGGCGCTGACTTTTTAACGCCTATCGTTCCTTGTATGGTCGATACTATCTTCCCCGAAATGGCTTTGGCAAAAGCCGGTGGCAAGCAGGGCGACCGTATTATTCAGTTAGATTCTGTTCGCATCAATTACTTCCACGAGTTCCGCAGAGAGATTAAGAACTTTAAAGGGGCGAATACCTATATGGTAGCACTTCGCGGAACCGATACCGTTCGTTTCGATATTACTATTCCCGATTCGGCTAAGGTTGGTTTTACTACTTACAAATTCGATAAATATTTCACCATAGTTGAGAAGAAATACACCTTGCTCGAATCGTTCCCTGCCGGTGTAAAGAAAACTTGGGAAACTCTTACTAATTACATCAAACAGTTTCGCATCATCTTCAACCGCGACTTACAGGGCTACAAACAGGTTGGCAGTTTCTTCACCATTGCCAAACAGTTCTCGCCACAGTGGGACTGGTTGCGTTTCTGGAGTTTAACAGCATTCTTATCTATTGCTTTGGCCTTCGTTAACTTATTGCCAATACCGGCACTAGACGGAGGACACGCCCTGTTTACTTTAGTGGAGATGATAACCGGCCGAACGCCAAGCGATAAATTTTTAGAGCGCGCACAGGTGGTAGGCATGATTATCATTTTTGCACTCATGATATTTGCACTCGGTAACGATATTTTCAGAATTTTCTTTGGCAAGTTCTAAACTAAATCAACGATCATGGCAACAGGATTTTTTAAAGTTCCGCAACCACTCAACGAACCGGTAAAGAGTTATGCGCCCGGCAGTAAAGAAAGAGCTGAACTGAAAGCGAAATTGAAAGAGATGCGTGCCGAAGTGCGCGACATACCAATGTTCATTGGAACAAAAGAAATTCGTGACGGAAAGAAAACTTCTATTCATCCGCCACACGACCACAAACATCTGCTCGGCAATTATTACAAAAGCGAAAAGAAACACGTAAAGCTGGCTATTGATGCGGCACTGGCTGCGCGAAAAAAATGGACCGGTTTAAGCTGGGAGCAACGCGCTGCTATTTTTCTGAAAGCTGCAGAACTGATTGCGGGAACATACCGTGCCGAATTGAATGCAGCAACTATGCTTGGTCAATCTAAGAATGCCTACCAGGCAGAAATAGATTCCGCTTGTGAGATTATTGACTTCCTGCGTTTCAATGTGCACTTCATGAGCGAGATTTATGCCATGCAGCCAAGTTCATCACCGGGCATCTGGAACCGTTTAGAATGGCGACCGCTCGAAGGCTTTGTATATGCACTAACACCTTTCAACTTCACCGCCATTGCCGGAAACCTTCCGAGCAGTTGTGCTATGATGGGCAACGTGGTGGTGTGGAAACCATCCAACACCGCTATTTATTCAGCTCATGTGCTGATGAAGATTTTTAAAGAAGCAGGAGTGCCCGATGGCGTTATCAATTTAATTTACCCAACCGGACCCGATGCAGCAGAAGTAATTTTTCAGCATCCCGATTTTGCAGGAATCCACTTCACGGGTTCAACCGGTGTGTTTCAGGATATCTGGAAAACCATCGGCAACAACATCCATCGTTACAAAACCTATCCGCGTATTGTAGGCGAAACCGGTGGAAAGGATTTTATCCTTGCGCATAAATCAGCCGATGCGAAAGTTCTGGCTACTGCTATCAGCAGAGGAGCATTCGAATATCAGGGACAGAAATGTTCAGCCGCTTCTCGTGCCTATGTTCCTTCTAACTTATGGAATGCGGTAAAGAAATATGTGCTGGAAGATTTAGCTACTATGAAGATGGGACCTACCGAAGATTTCGGCAACTTCATCAACGCGGTAATTGACGAAAAGAGTTTCGATAAGCTGGCTTCATACATTGATGCCGCTAAAAAAGGTAAGGACGCAAAAATTATTGCCGGAGGAAACTACAACAAAAGCAAGGGGTATTTTATCGAGCCAACCATCATTCAGGCAAAAGACCCGAAGTATGTAACTATGTGCGAAGAACTCTTCGGACCGGTGCTTACTATTTATGTGTATGAAGAAGATAAGTTTGAAGAAGTAATTAAGACTGTTGACTCAACTTCTATTTATGCACTCACCGGTTCTATCATTTCGCAGGACCGTTATGCTATCGAGTTAGCTACTACAAAACTTCAAAATGCAGCAGGTAACTTCTATATTAACGATAAACCCACCGGTGCGGTAGTTGGTCAGCAGCCGTTTGGCGGTTCAAGAGGTTCCGGAACAAACGATAAAGCCGGAAGCATGGTTAACCTGATGCGTTGGGTTTCTCCGCGTACCATTAAAGAAACCTTTGTTCCTCCGGTCGATTACCGCTATCCGTTCTTAGAGAAAGATAAATAATGTTTCAGGGAATGGAAATAATGAAGAAAGCAGGATTGGTGATTTTATCTATCCTGCTTTCTCTTTTTATAGCAGAGTTAATTCTTCGTTTTATCTATCAGCAACAAACAAAGTATTTTGTTTGGCAACCCAATCTCAGCCACACCTTTCATCCTGACTCGACAATTTTTTACGGAATAACAGGTACAAAGCAATTCTCTATCAATACACAGTGTTTCAGAGGCGATGAATTTACAAACGATTCATCTGTTAAGTATTTATGCATTGGCGGCAGCACCACTGAATGTCTGTATTTAGATGATAAAGAAACATGGTGCTATAAATTACAAGAGGCCTTAAATTCCAAATTTGTTATCGGCAGTATCGGCAAAAGCGGGTGCACCACTAGGGAGAATTACATTCAGCTTAAATATTTCGTTCCTCAACTCGGCAAAATTGGTGGCGTAATCCTAATGGTTGGTTTGAATGATATGATGAAGCGGTTGAGTCGGGATACGTTGTTTGAAAATAATTTCCAGTTCACACCTAAACTTGAAGATTCATTGGCGAATACTATTTTATTGTCAAACAGAAAGGAGAGCAGTTGGTGGAGAAACACGAGGTTGTTTCAGTTAGCTCAAAATATTTTTCATCAGGCAAACAAAGTAGAATGGAAAAACGTGCAGGACGATAGTGGAGAGATTTATAAAACATGGAGAGAAAACCGTCAACATGCTTCTGCAATTATCGATACACTTCCCGATTTAACTTCTGCACTTAATGAATATGAACGCAACCTCCAATTGATATATGAAGAAACACAACGACAAGGCATAAAGCTGATTCTTGTTAATCAGGCTGTTTTGTATAAAGACTCGATGAGCGCTTACGAAAACAATTTGCTTTGGATGGGAGGGAAAGGGAGTTTTCAGGAAGAAAAAAATCATGCCTATTATTCTTCTGCGGCATTAAAGAAAGCACTTGAACTTTATAATGAAAGATTGCAGAAATTTTCTTTAAATAAAGAACATGTAGAATTCATTGACCTTGCCATCCAACTGCCACAGGATACATCTGTTTTTTATGATGATTGCCACTTCAATGAAGCGGGTGCAAGAAAGGTTGCCGGAATAATTTCCAAACAGATTATTCCATAACATTTGTGAAACCAGTAAAACTTTTAAGCTAATCAAGCGTTATTTGTACAATGAAAATCAAAACAGTTTTTCAATTCGTCCTATGTATAACTGTTCCGCTTGCTGTTGGTGGATTTTCAGGCTATTTGACTGCCAACGAAATTAATGATGACTGGTTTGTAGACCTTGTGAAGCCATCGTTTAATCCCCCCAACTATTTATTCGGTCCGGTTTGGACAACGCTTTATCTACTGATGGGAGTTTCGTTATTCATTATTGTAAAAATGAACAGGAGCGGACTTCGTACCAACGCCATTCTTGCGTTTGGTATGCAGTTGTTTTTAAATTTCTGGTGGAGTATTTTCTTTTTCCGCTTTCATCGACCCGATGTGGCGTTGGCTGAAATTATCCTAATGTGGTTTTCAATCCTGTTTATGATTTTTTCTTTTCATAAACTGAAACCTGTAGCGTCATACCTGCAAATACCTTATTTACTCTGGGTAAGTTTCGCCACCATACTAAATGCTTCTTTTTGGTGGTTGAATAAATAACGAAAGTTATTTTTGATACGTGACACTGGCAGAAATTCAAAAAAAATATTGGGATGCGCTTTCATTCGCTTATGATGCCCGCGAAACACGCACTGTCACTAAAATAGTATTCGAGAAAGTATTGGAGCTCCAGTCGCACATACTTTTCCTGGAAAGATTTAGAATTCTCACTGCCGACCAGATTGAAAGACTAAACGATATCTTGAAACGCTTACTTACCCATGAACCGGTTCAATATATTTTGGAAGAAGCTGATTTTTATGGTTTAAAGTTTAAAGTTAATCAACACGTTTTAATTCCAAGACCGGAAACCGAAGAGTTGGTTGATTGGGTTCAATCAGAAATGGGAAATCAGAAATCAGAAATCTGCATACTCGACATAGGAACAGGTAGCGGTTGTATTCCTGTTTCAATTGCAAAAAAAATTTCTAATGCAATTGTTGAAGCCCTTGACATAAGTGAGGATGCATTGAAAATAGCTGAAATGAACAATCACCTTCACCAAACAAGAGTGAAGTTTTTTAAGCAGGATATTTTAAATGAAATTTTGCCAACAGGTAAATACGACATCATCATAAGTAATCCACCTTACATTTCTCTCAATGAAAAACCTTCATTAGCAGAAAACGTTTTGAAGTTCGAACCGCACTTAGCTCTCTTTTCACCAAGTTCGGATGATTTAATTTTCTACCGAAAAATTTCAGAACAGTCAATAGACGCATTGCAGCCACAAGGGAAATTATTTTTCGAAATCCACCATTCAAAAGGAGCAGAAGTAGTTGCTCTCATGATACATTTAGGATTTGAGAATGTAGAACTTAGGAAAGATTTAAGCGGAAAGGATAGAATGGTAAAAGGAGAGAAACTTTAATTGGTTATCGTTGCCTGAGTTGCTGACGAATCAACCAGTGCAGCAGGTGGTGCTACCTCAATTGTTTCACACACTTTTTTCAGGTTTTCCAAACCATGCTTTTCAGTATCGCCAACTACTTTGTTAACGGCTAATCCGAATAATCTTCCCATCGGATACTTCAAGCCACCGGTAGTCGTCCAAGTAACTTTAGTTCCATTGCTGTCGGTTTCAAATCTCCAGTAATCTTTTGAAGTGGCATTCATTGGTTTCACAAAAACATCGGAACAAACTAACGATTCGATATCTGCTGCTGCAACAAGCGTCATCATACCAGCACCAACTTTTTCACCTTCCCAACTCATCTTTTGCCCTTCCGTACCGGCGGCACCTTCAATAGTTATTTTAGCAGTTGGCTCTTTCTCTTTCCATGGAGACCAGGATGACCACTTATTGAAATCAGCAACTTGCGAATAAACTAAACTTGCAGGGCGATTAATTACAATACTGTTAGATAACTCGTAATTATTTGGTAGAAAATAAATTCCAATAGCAGCAATAA
>CAIYOV010000170.1 GCA_903927935.1 uncultured Bacteroidota bacterium
GGGGTAATCAACAAATATCTGCCTGCATAGTGGTAATAAAACCCACTGCAAGGGACGGAAATTTTTTAGGTTTGAGTTGCGCATTTCCTTAAGTTATTTCTATGAATTACATCAAAAAATATTGGCTATATATTGTTATCATTTTCGTCTTTTGCGCGTACACCAAGCCAGCTTTTTGTTTTATTATATTTGGCTCTATAGTGTTTTACGTAAGCATTAGTGCTATCCTTTTTCTGAAAAAGGTACAGAACAAAGGTATTGAATGCATCGGAAGAATTTTATCCTTTCAAGCATACGGCTATGGTTCCAAAGTACCTATTGTTGAATTTACGCCAATCGGAGGTGGACTCATCACAGAAAAACCCGTTCTTTATGCATCAACAGATTTAAGTATAATACGATCCTATAACGAAATGATTGATAAACAAGTTTTGATATTATATCATCCTGACGAGCCTAAAAAATTTATTCTTGCAGATGAAAGCAGTTTCAATTATATTGTTTTCGCAGTATTCATTTTGTTTAGTGTAGCTGTTGTTGTATTCGGTATTTGCGGCCTTTGCGGATACATCAAATTACATTGACAAGCTAGCCCCTCTTTCTCGTCCGGCTTGTGCTGTAGTTATTTCCTCACCCCATTCAAAATTAGGTCGGCAAAAATGCGGGAGACTTCTTCGATGGGCAGGCCGGTTTTTACATGATACCAGCGGTAGGTCCAGTTGAGCATGCCCAGTATTCCTTTTACAATAATCTTGTAGTTGCCATCGGGGTTAAACTCACCGCTCTTTACCCCTTCTTCAAAAATATTGAGCCAGCCGTTTTCGTAATCGCGCAATAACTTAAAGGTATCTTTCTCGCTGGTCTTGTTTATCAGGTGCATATCTTCGCCCAGCAAAACGCCAAAGGCATCTATGTTGTTATGGAAAAGCCGCAGGTGACTTTCTACACACTGTCGTATTTTTTCGGATGGCTTTTGCTTGGTATCCTGAATGTTACCGAGCAGCTCTACACTCTGCTCTAAAATATCTTCCACCAAACCTTTCAGCAGGTCTTCTTTGGTTTCAATGTAATAATACAAACTGCCCTTTTGCATTTTAAGGGCATCGGCAATATCCTGTATGCGCGTAGCGTGAAAACCCTTACTGCGGATAAGCTTGGCGGCAACTTTTAAAATTTCTTTCTTTTTCGAATCGTGTTTCATGAACCGGGGGCAAACTTAAAACCCTTGGCGACAGATTCAAACCAAACCTTTTGTAGATTTTAGCAACCGGTCAAAAATATTCAACGTCTATCAGAAAGATTTATACAAATTTGTTCCCATGCAAAAATTCATTCTACCCGGTTTTCTGTTGTTTCTTTTTCAAATCGGTTTTTCGCAAACGCCTAAATACCGCGTGCTCAGCATTCCGGTTGAACGGAATACTATTAATCTTCGTCAGCCTTGGGTGGGCGGCATGAACTCCCCGCAGTTTTCAGCCATCGATTTAAATGGCGACAACCATAAAGATTTATTTGTGTTCGACCGCGTTGGCGATAAGGTGCTTACGTATATCAACAACGGCAGCGGAACCGATTCTGCTTTCGATTACGCTCCTCAATACGAACATCTTTTCCCGGGGCTTAGTGCATGGGCTTTAATCCGCGATTACAACAACGATGGCGTGCCCGATATTTTTGCGCATGCCAACTCCGGCAGTATGGTTTTTAAAGGAAGCATTCAAAACGGTCTGCTGCATTTCGATACCGTTAGCCCGCTGCTGATGTTTCGCGATGCACAGTTTGATGTAAACATCTGGACCAACATTGCCGATATACCCGTTTTTACCGATGTAAACTTTGATGGTGATATTGATGTGCTTACGTATGGCGTAACCGGTGGCACTGTTGAATACTACGAAAACCAAACCATGGAACATGTGGGCGATCTGCATTACCATGTCGATTCATTAAAGTATCTGGCCGTAACGTATTGCTGGGGAAACTTTGTGCAGAATTCGCAGAGCAACTCGATTGTTTTAAATCAAAGCTGTAAAGGAATAAGCGGCATGGCTTCGCAGGCAGAAGGTGCGCGCCACTCCGGTAATGCCATTTTTGGTTTTGATGATAAGAACGACCACGATATTGATTTGCTGAACGGCAACATAGGTTACGATAATCTGGTGATGCTGGAGAATGGCGGTGACAGTTCATTCGCCAATATCACTATGTGGGATTCTATTTATCCGGCCTGCAACACGCCCATTACCATGCCTACCTATCCGGCTGCTTTCGGGGCCGATGTAAACAATGACGGGTTGGAAGATTTGCTCATTTCGCCCAACGTATATGCCGGTGGCCGCGATGTAAAAAATGTAATGCTCTACAAAAACAAAAACAACCAGCTCTGTAATTACGAATATCAGAGCGATTCGTTTCTGGTGCACGAAATGCTCGACTTCGGCACCGATTCTAAACCGGTGTTCTTCGACTTTAATGGCGATGGCTTAAAGGACATTATAGTTGGTAACTACGGATATTTCCGACCTTATCAAACGTATAAATCAACGCTTGCTTACTACGAAAATACCGGAACGGCCACACAGCCTAAGTTTAAAATGCGCACCGAAGACTACAGCAACTTCAGCAGTTATCTGTTGGTAGCATCGCATCCCGCCTTTGGCGATTTAGATGGTGACGGGCATCAGGATATGCTGGTGGGCGAATTGAACGGTTACTTACAGTTTTTTAAAAACACCGGCACTACGGTCGCTAATTTCGCGGCCATGACTACGCCTCAGTATTTCGGTATTGATGTGGGGCAATACAGCGCTCCGTTTATTTACGATATGAATGGCGATTCGTTGTTAGATATAATTGTAGGAAAGAAAGACGGTAAAATTTCGTACTTCTGGAACATGGGAACAAAAA
Organism: uncultured Bacteroidota bacterium; assembly: GCA_903927935.1. Taxonomy (GTDB): domain Bacteria; phylum Bacteroidota; class Bacteroidia; order Chitinophagales; family LD1; genus Bog-950. Next base: position 2,908 of record CAIYOV010000170.1, read on the forward strand.
CCGCCCCCGTATTCAATAAAGATTCTGTGAATACTTATCTGGGAGGCGTTAACGTTACGGTTTCGGGTTATACCGAAGGCGATGCACAGCCATTTGTGGTTAAAGAAGGCAACAACCTCGAGCTGTATGTTGGGTCGAGTAAAGGCAGCATTTTTAAATACCATGTAAACCCCAATAATCTGCGCAGCGGAACTTTTGCGGTGGCCGATGTAGATTTTCTGAAAAGCGATGTGGGTTCTAAAGCCACGGTTTCTATTGCCGATATCAACAACGATGGGCTGATGGAATACCTGGTTGGAAACTCGCGGGGCGGTTTGCTGATGTATTCCGATTCGCTGTGGGATACCGCCACCCTGCCGCTGGGTTTAGAAAACACCTTGCCCGATAACCCCCCTATGAAAATTTACCCCAACCCCGCCCGCGATTATTTTGTTTGCGCCCTGCAGGGCATCGATTTAACGGCTGCAAAAGCAGAACTGCTGAACATAGTAGGCGAACAGATGCCGGCCGATGTAAAACAAAGCAGTAATGGTATTGCCCTAAGCACCACAGCCCTCAGCAGCGGGTTTTATATAGTAAGGGTAACGCAGGAGGGGAAAACTTATACCGGTAAGATTTTGATAGAAAGATAAAACCCCTGAAACCCCTAAAGGGGACTTGATTGCTTTAAAATTTTTTTTCAAAAAAACTACCCCATTTAAATTCTCTTTCTACATTTACAATCAGACACACTGTATTTTAAATGCTGTTTTACCCCGTATATACTGCAACCGTTTTTGCCGGTACTGCTGTAAACCTTTACAGTAGTTCTGAAGAACCTTACAGGAGATCTGTAAACCTTTACAGATGTTCTGTAAAACCTTACAGTAGTTCTGTAACCCTTTACAAATGTTCTGTAGAACCTTACAGGAGTTCTGTAGAACCTTACAGGAGTTCTGTAGAACCTTACAGTAGTTCTGTAAACCCTTACAGTAGTTCTGTAAACCTTTACAGTAATGCTGTAAACCCGTTAATTCCTCAAAAAACTAATCAAAACTCTTTTTTTAACCCGTTTTCCGGCAAAATGCCGGAAGGCACAAACCACTATTAAAATGGAAATAGAGATCAATCACACACAAGATGGTTTCCGTAACCAAATCAAACACTTTTGTCTGCGCTACAGCGATGCCTATGCAGGCAAATTCGGGCTCGACCCGGCAAAATTTACCAAACTTAAAAAGATTACGGAGCTTTTTGAGTTTTGCCACACGGCCAATGGCTACATCCACGATTTTTCGAGCGATATAGCCAAGTACATGGAGCATTTGTTTCACGGGCCTGTCGACCAGCCAATGGGGCCCATTCCTCCACTGCCTATTTACCCTAACGTTTTGCCCGATGTAACCGACCCCGGTGCTTATGCTTTTTTTGCGGGTTGTGTGCAGGATTGTAAACGCAGCCCCGAGTTTACTGAAAACGTGGCGGCCGATTTGGGTGTGCTTAAAGGCTCAACCCCTTTTGACCCCGAGGCCGGCAAACCTGTTATTAAAGTAAAAACTGCCGAAGGCGGCCATCCGCTGCTGCACGTTAAAAAAGGGCAGTACGAGGGCTGGGAACTTTGGAAAGACCGCAGCGATGGTAAAGGCTTTGTAAAAGCCGAAAAGGTGCTGCGCCCCGATTATTTAGACC
>CAIYOV010000171.1 GCA_903927935.1 uncultured Bacteroidota bacterium
ATCTTTGTCAAGCAATTGCTTCGTTTAACGGGGGCAAACCTATTGGCAAATTCAATAATTTCCTAATTTCTGCCTGTCCTTAAAATTGGAATTAACTAATCATTTTTTCACAGGCAAAATTTGAAATAAAAAAGGGGCCTTTTTATGCAAAAAGCCCCTTTTTTTGAACTTTTCGACATTTACTTCTTATCGTCTTTCACCTCCTCGTACTGCACATCCTGCACATTTTCGCCCTCAGGTGCGGTAGTTTCTGCCCCGGGTTCTGCGTTTGGTTGTGCATTTTGCTGCGTAGCATTGTAAATATCCTGTGAAGCAGCCTGCCATGCGGTGTTCAAAACTTCTGCCGCTTTATCCATTGCCTCAACATCGTTGCTTTCTTTTGCTTTTTTCAAATCATCAAGAGCTGTTTCGAGTGATGTTTTCTTATCAGCAGGTATTTTATCGCCTACTTCTTTCAGTTGCTTTTCGGTTTGGAAGATAAGCGAGTCAATCATGTTTGTTTTCTCTGCCTGCTCACGTGCTTTCTTATCAGCATCTTCATTTACCTTGGCTTCGTTCTTCATCTTCTCAATTTCTTCTTTTGAAAGACCGCTGCTAGCCTCAATGCGGATACTTTGTTCTTTACCCGTTCCTTTATCTTTGGCATGAACATGCACGATACCGTTGCTGTCAATATCAAAGGTTACTTCTATTTGAGGTGTTCCTCTTTGAGCTGGTGGTATACCATCTAAGTGGAAACGTCCAATGGTGCGATTATCCTTTGCCATGGCTCTTTCACCCTGCAACACATGAATTTCTACCGATGGCTGGTTATCTACTGCTGTGGTAAACACCTGCGATTTTTTAGTAGGAATAGTGGTGTTGCTCTCAATCAATTTGGTCATTACATTACCCATTGTCTCAAGACCGAGCGAAAGCGGAGTTACATCCACCAACACAATGCTATCTTTTACTTCGCCACTCAAAATTCCTCCCTGTATTGCTGCACCTATCGCCACTACTTCATCAGGGTTAACACCTTTAGAAGGCTTTTTGCCGAAGAATTTCTCTACTACTTCCTGAATTTTAGGGATACGAGTTGAACCTCCTACCAGTATTACATCATTGATATCAGAAGCAGAATAACCTGCATCTTTCAATGCCTGACGACAAGGGCCTAAAGTTCTTTCTACCAGTGCATCGGTTAACTGCTCAAACTTTGCACGGGTTAACTTCTTCACCAGGTGCTTAGGCACTCCGTCTGCTGCTGTAATATAAGGTAAGTTAATTTCAGTTTCCTGACTGGCTGAAAGTTCAATCTTTGCTTTTTCGGCAGCTTCTTTCAAACGTTGTAAAGCCATTGGGTCTTTACGTAAGTCAACTCTTTCTTCAGTTTGAAATTCGTTAGCTAACCACTGAATAATTTCATGGTCAAAGTCATCGCCACCTAAGTGGGTATCACCGTTTGTCGATTTTACTTCAAACACACCATCACCCATTTCTAGGATAGAGATATCGAAAGTTCCGCCTCCTAAGTCGTATACCGCTACTTTCATATCGCGGTGTTGCTTATCAAGACCGTAAGCCAATGCTGCAGCAGTGGGTTCATTGATAATTCTTCTAACTGTCAAACCCGCAATTTCTCCGGCTTCTTTGGTTGCCTGTCGCTGGCTGTCGTTAAAGTAAGCAGGCACGGTAATAACCGCTTCGGTTACTGTTTGTCCCAAATAATCTTCCGCAGTCTTCTTCATTTTTTGAAGAATAACAGCCGAAAGTTCCTGCGCGGTGTAAAGACGACCGTCAATATCTACACGCACGGTGTCGTTATCGCCTTTTACTACTTTATATGGCACGCGGGGGATTTCTTTTGCCGCCTCGCTATAGTGAATACCCATAAAGCGTTTAATGGATGAGATGGTTTTAGTAGGGTTCGTAATTGCCTGACGTTTTGCCGGGTCACCTACTTTACGCTCTCCGTTGGTCAGAAATGCCACAATACTCGGGGTAGTTCTACGTCCCTCATCGTTCTGAATCACTACCGGGTCGCTTCCCTCCATAACCGCCACACAACTGTTGGTGGTTCCTAAGTCAATTCCTATAATCTTTCCCATGTGTTTTGTTTTTTAGTTTCCTCTGCTTAGTCAATTGCCGTGCCTCGAGTAAAAAAGCTACCGAATATGACATTTTGAATATCCGCTCTGCCAAAAGCCGGTGGATTTGTTCAGTTGAAGCAAAAAAGAGGTGGCAAATTGGCAGAGTTTAGAAAAAATCTGAGGTATCTACTCTGTGTTTTGCGCGCGGAAATAAGCAACGGTTAAGGCAAGTCCTTCATCGAAATTAAACTGAGGGTCGTAGTCAAGTAAATTTTTAGCTTTCAAAATATCAGCCAACGAGTCTCTCACATCACCGGCTCGGGTAGAACGGTAGGTGGCTTTGTGGTCGCTGTTAAGCAAGGCGCCTATTTTATTATAAAGTTGATTCACCGAAAAATTCTCGCCAACGGCAATATTGAACACCTGTCCGAAAGCGTCTTTGTTTTCGCAAAGCATGGCGCGCACGTTGGCCTGAACCGCATTTTCTACAAAGGTAAAGTCGCGGGTTTGTTCTCCATCTCCATCTATAAATACTTCCTCCCGCTTCATAATTTTAGAAACAAATAAAGGAATCACAGCCGCATATTGTCCATTGGGGTCCTGCTTGGGTCCAAAAATATTGAAGTAACGAAGTCCTATTACACTCAGTCCGTATACTTTATGAAAAACATCGGCATACAACTCGTTGGTGTATTTGCTCACCGCATAAGGAGAAAGCTGTTTGCCAATCTTCTCTTCCACTTTCGGCAAACTTTTCTCATCACCAAACACAGAGGAGGAAGATGCGTAGACAAACTTTTTAACTCCCGCGTCTTTTGCCGCAGTAATCATGTTTACAAAGCCACCAACGTTTACATCGTTGGTGTTCCAGGGCTCATTAATAGAGCGGGGAACAGAGCCGAGAGCCGCCTGATGCGAAACGAAATCAATTCCCTCACACGCCTTGCGACATGCATTTAAATCGCGAAGGTCTCCCTCCATAAATTCAAAAGCAAGATTGGATTGGAAAGCTTCTAAGTTCAACATTCTACCCGTTGCCAGATTATCGAACACACGAACTTTCTTCGCCCCATACTTTAATAAGTACTCAACAATATTAGAACCGATAAAACCGGCACCACCGGTTACAAGGAAGGAGTAATTACTTAAACTGTTTGAGTGATATTTAGTCTCGTACATCCCTTATCTCGTTACATATTGTTGCTCGTAATACTTCTGATAGTTACCCGATGTAACATGGCTTAACCATTCTTCATTAGCCAAATACCAGTCTACTGTTTTCTCCAAACCTTCTTCAAACTGCAAAGATGGTTTCCATCCTAAATCATTTTGAAGTTTCGTTGAATCAATCGCGTAACGCAAATCATGGCCGGCACGGTCTTTTACAAAGGTGATGAGCTTTTCGTTTTCGCCTTCTGCGCGCCCTAACTTCTTATCCATTATTTTACACAGCAAGCGAATCACATCAATGTTCTTCCACTCGTTATGTCCGCCAATGTTGTAAGTGCTTCCCACTTTTGCGTTGTGAAGAATTACATCAATAGCACGGGCGTGGTCAACAACATATAACCAGTCGCGCACGTTTTCTCCTTTGCCATAAATTGGCAGCGGCTTGTTGTTCTTAATGTTGTGTATACAAAGCGGAATCAGTTTCTCAGGAAAATGATTAGGCCCGTAATTGTTTGAGCAGTTCGATATAACTACCGGTAAGTTGTAGGTATCGAAGTATGCACGCACAAAATGGTCGCTTGATGCTTTTGATGCGGAATAAGGACTATGTGGATCGTAAGGTGTTTCTTCGGTAAACATTCCTTCATCACCTAACGCACCATAAACTTCATCGGTAGAAATATGATAGAAGCGTTTATCAGCTGGAACCGGTTTGTCTTTTGAACAGCCCCATGCTTGCTTAGCTGCGTTCAGCAGATTGACAGTGCCGATGACATTGGTTACTACAAACTCAAGCGGGTTAGAGATACTTCTGTCCACATGGCTTTCAGCAGCTAAGTGAATAACGGTATCAAATTTTTCCTGTTTGAATAAATTGTTGATGAAGTCCGCATCGGTAATATCGCCTTTTACAAATTTGTAATTAGGATTGTTCTCAATGTCTTTGAGGTTTTCGAGGTTACCCGCATAGGTCAGTTTGTCGAGATTGACAATCTGATAATCCGGATAAGTGTTCACAAACAACCGAACTACATGCGAACCGATAAAACCTGCTCCTCCTGTTATAAGTATCTTCTTCATAAATTATAGCGACCAATAGTTATACTGTTTCACCTTATTTCTCAAATCACCTTTCACATCTACCACAATTCCGTCTTTCTTCAGGAGTTTTGAAAAGAAATCATCATCAAGGTTCGAATATTGTTCGTGGTTAACAGCAACAATTACTGCATCATAGTCTGTTCCGTATTCTTTGTGGAGATGAATGCCGTATTCTTCATGAAATTCTTCCGCATCAGCCAAGGGGTCAACCACTTCAGTCTTCACCGAATAATGTTTCAACTCTCCAATTACGTCTACCACTTTGCTGTTGCGAATGTCACTCACGTTTTCTTTAAACGTGGCACCCATTACCAAAACCCTTGTAGTATCAATTTGTTTGTGAAGTTTAATGAGTTGCTGCACTAATTTGCGTGCTACGTGTGCGCCCATGTCGTCATTTATTCTTCTTCCGGCAAGAATTACATCGGGGTTGTAACCCAACGCATTTGCCTTGTAGGTAAGATAGTAAGGGTCAACGCCTATGCAATGTCCGCCAACAAGGCCCGGATAGAATTTTAGAAAGTTCCATTTTGTCCCCGCTGCTTCCAGAACTTCGTAAGTGTTTATTCCCATCAAATCAAAAATTCTTGAAAGCTCGTTCATCAAGGCAATATTCAAATCGCGCTGCGTGTTTTCAATAATTTTTGCTGCCTCCGCCACTTTGATACATGAAGCGCGATGTGTTCCTGCGGTAACAATAATCTCATAAGTTCTGGCGATTATATCCAGCGACTCTGCATCGCTGCCCGAAACTACTTTCCTGATTTTTGTAATGGTATGCTCTTTATCTCCCGGGTTAATTCTTTCCGGTGAATAACCAAGTTTAAAGTCTCCGTTCTTTAAACTTAAGCCTGAAACCTGTTCTATCACCGGCAAGCAATCTTCTTCTGTGCAACCCGGATAAACGGTTGATTCAAAAACAACATAATCGCCTTTCTTCAATGCTTTACCAATCGTGTTCGATGCTGCCAGAACCGGTTTCAAATCCGGAACGTTGTGCTTATCTACAGGTGTAGGAACAGCAACGATGAAAAAATTTGCCTGCTTAAGCTCTTCAATGTTTGCTGTAAACAAAATATCTGCTCCATCAAATGCAGATGACTCTAACTCATTGCTTGGGTCAATTTTGTTCTTCATCAAATCAACCCGCTTCTGGTTGATATCGAAACCGATGACTGAAATCTTTTTCGCAAACTCCAATGCAATTGGCAAACCCACATAACCAAGGCCGATAACTGCCAGTTTCTTTTTCTTCTCCAATAATTCCTGAACCATATTTCTGTTTGTTAATTAATTTTCGAAACTACTCCATCTTTCAATTGGTATTTCTCTTTACTCTCCGGACAAACTGCCATCCCATCTTTATCAAAACTCAACCGGTGTCCGAATTCGCTCATCCAGCCAATCTGTTTGGATGGATTGCCCACCACTAAAGCATAAGCGGGAATATTTTTTGTAACTACTGCACCGGCACCTATAAATGCAAACTCACCAATATCATGTCCGCAAACAATAGTTGCGTTTGCTCCAATGCTCGCCCCGTGTTTCACGGTTGTCTTAGAATACTGTCCTCTCCTGTTCACTCCGCTTCTTGGGTTTGTAACATTGGTAAAAACACAACTTGGCCCAAGGAAAACATCATCCTCGCAAACTACTCCCGTGTAAATAGATACATTGTTTTGAACCTTTACATTATTACCCAATACAACTTCCGGACTCACGACCACGTTCTGACCAAAATTGCAATTTTCTCCAATCACACAATTACTCATAATGTGGCTGAAGTGCCATATTTTAGTTCCCTTGCCAATTTTACAACCTTCGTCAACAATGGCAGTTTCGTGTACGAAATATTCCTTATCTGCCATTATTCAAAGCGGTGTTTTGATTTATACAATTCTTCCTTGGGAAGATTTCTGAAATAATCGTAGGTAATTTTCAATCCCTCCTGACGTGAAACTTTGGGTTCCCATCCCAAAATTTCTTTAGCTCTTGTAATATCCGGTTGGCGTTGTTTAGGATCATCTACCGGCAAGTCTTTATAAATCACTTTTTGATTTGTTCCGGTTAGTTTAATAATCTCTTCAGCGAATTGTGAAATAGTTATCTCACTCGGGTTACCAATGTTCACCGGTTGATGATAATCATACAAAAGCAACCGATAAATTCCTTCCACTAAATCATCCACATAACAGAACGAACGGGTTTGTGAACCATCGCCAAACACAGTTAAATCCTCTCCCCGTAACGCCTGTCCGATAAATGCCGGAAGAACACGACCGTCATTCAATCGCATACGAGGGCCATATGTATTGAAGATACGTACAATCTTTGTGTTCACTCCATGAAAAGTGTGATACGCCATGGTAATTGCTTCCTGAAAACGCTTCGCTTCGTCATAAACTCCGCGCGGACCAACAGGATTCACATTACCCCAATAATTCTCTGTTTGAGGATGCACTTGTGGATCTCCATAAACTTCGCTGGTTGAAGCAATAAGCATACAAGCTTTCTTAGCTTTTGCCAGACCAAGCAGGTTATGCGTGCCCAAAGAACCAACCTTTAAAGTTTGAATGGGTATTTTGAGATAATCGATCGGTGATGCAGGCGATGCGAAATGAAGGATATAATCCAGATGCCCGGGAACAAAAACAAATTCGTCCCAAAGAAACAAAAAACAACAACAAA
>CAIYOV010000172.1 GCA_903927935.1 uncultured Bacteroidota bacterium
AATACAGGAGCAATGATAATTCGAATTATAATTTAATATCGTGATTTGGTTTGTTCCGTAGGAACTTATCGTGGGTAGCAATTGAAATTCTCCCTCTCTGGACTGTTCCGTAGGCCGTATGTTTGTAAAGTAAGCTCGCGAATGTTATTTATTAATTTTGATTTAAAGTTAACATTTCGAATTATATGCAAACATCAAATACCAAATTAGATTTTAGCGGACAAAACATTTATGTCGGTTTTGACGTACATTTAAAAAGCTGGAAAGTGACTATCATGACTGAGGCACTTACTCACAAAACATTCTCACAAGATCCCAATCCAACATTATTACATTCTTATCTAGAGAAAAATTTTCCAGGTGGTGTATATTACTCTGCCTATGAAGCTGGGTTTTGTGGGTATTGGATACACAACAAGTTAAAATCACTAGGTATTAATTCTATTGTTGTTAATCCCGCTGACATACCCACTTCCAATAAAGAGATTGTCCAGAAAGAAGATGCTAGGGATAGCATAAAGATTGCCAAGGCACTGCGACGAGGCGACTTAACACCCATTTATGTTCCATCATTAAAAACACTTGAAGATAGATCTTTAGTACGAACGCGCTTAACCTTAGTCAGAGATTTAGCAAAAAACAAGAATAGGATTAAGTCATTTTTACATTTTCATGGTATTGAAATGCCTGAGCAATTTAGCCGAACCAATGGACGATGGACGAATCGTTTTATAAAGTGGCTCGAAACAATTAAGCTAACAGAATTAAGCGGTACTCAAGCTCTTGAAACAGTAATTCTAACAAGTAAGAATCTTCGAGCATCTGTGTTACAAACAACAAAACACATAAGTGCATTATCAAAGACAGCAGATTATAAAGAAAATATAGAGTTATTGAGAGGTATACCTGGAATAGGGTTAATAACCGCTGTTACTTTATTGACAGAACTTGAAACTATTACCCGGTTTGATAGTTTTGATAACCTTTGCAGTTTTATTGGATTAGTGCCATCAACACACTCTAGTGGGGAAAAAGAAATAATGGGAAATATTACCACTAGAGGACATTCGGTGCTGCGCTCCGCAATTATTGAAAGTGCGTGGGTGGCAGCGAGACATGACCCAGCATTACTTTTGAGTTATAATAACTATTGCAAACGGATGGAACCAAATAAAGCGATTGTAAGAATTGCTAGGAAATTATTAAACCGAATTAGTTTTGTATTGAAAAATAAAAAGCATTATGTTTGTTCTATCGTTAGTTAAAATAAAAAGCAATTTCTATAAACAAACCTCTAAGTGAGACTGCTAGTCGTTCCTTGCAGCCCTGGCAACAGGTGTCTGCTTTCCGTAGGCAGCAGCTCACTTTTCTTTAAAACTAAACACGGCAATGCGGCCCAAAACAAGATTTGGTTCTGCTAATAGAAGGATGTTTTATAGAAATCGTTTTATAGAAATGTAAGTTACATGAACTCTATTTTTAAATTGAGTTTTGTTAGCCATAATGGACAATGAATATATAAATTTAATAAGCCCCATAAAGAGGCTTATCAATTATTCAAAGTCATAAATCCTATTGCTGATGAGTTGCTCTCCAGCAGAGCTCACTTCCTCTTTGGATTTATATTGTAAAAATATTTAAAAAAACATGAAAATAACCTTCCGGATTTGTTTTACAACATAGAAGGAACTTATCGTGGGTAGCAAAAGCAAATCTCTCACATCTCGGCTGTTCCGTAGGAACCAATCGTGTTGCGCATCCGAAGAGCTTTAATTTTCAAATTATAATTCGCTATTGTATTCATGTCCCAATAGGGACATTTGGTGGGGAGAAAGAAACAGTGTGAGTGCGGAGTTTGAGAGTGGAGAGAATACATCAGCTATAATCGAATTATCATTCCCCTTGTATTCATGTCCCATTAGGGACATTTGGTGGGTAGAATCGAGGTCCTTCCT
>CAIYOV010000173.1 GCA_903927935.1 uncultured Bacteroidota bacterium
CCATATTCTTTTACAACAGCACGACCGGTTTCTCCTTTTGCTGCAAGGTATGTTATAATAGCAGAGGCCCGTTTGGAAACCAACATGGAATTTTCGTGACAATCCGAATAAATCCCTATTTCAATTTTCAGTGAAGGAAAGTTCTTTAGCATTTTTAAAAGATTATCAAGCGTATTTTGATTCTCTGCACTGAGTGTTGGGTTGTTATATTCAAAGTGAATTGCGGGAAGTAAACCCGAATCCGTATGTTTTACTTTTTCAAGTTCTACTTCAAATGTTTTTTTTGAAGCAACCTCTTTTTCCGAGAGAATATAAGTGTAACTTAAGTAGCCGGTGCCCGACCCGTCATCCTTTGTGCTTACTTCTAAACGATAACGGGTTGCGGGTGAAAGAGCGAAGTTTGTAAAGCCGGAATCATTGGATGTCATTTGGTATTCGCGTAAGGAGTTCAAGTCCTGTAGCTTCACTTGTGCTCTGATAATAGGCTCACGATTTATTTTATCAAATACGGCTAATCGAAAAGAAATTTCCTGTGCAAAGCAAAACTGAAGGCCTATGCTTAATGCCAGAGAAAAAAAGAAACTTTTCATACAAAACCAATTTAAGAAACTTTCCCTTTCAGCATGGGGACGAATGCAAACTTGCCATATACTTCTTTTGTGAAATCATTGTCATTCTGTTTGGTCCAGCACATCATGTCGCAATTATCTTCCGTTCCTAAAGGGAAAACTATTTTTCCTCCTACGGATAATTGAGCAAGAAGTTTTTCCGCCATTTCAGGAATTGCAGCGGTAATGATGATTTTATCGAAGGGTGCATGCATAGGCAGGCCTTCAAAACCATCACCGAAAAAGCACTTTATGTTCCAATACTCCGGTTCGTTTTTCCAGGTGCGTTTTGCAGGTTCTGCGGGTTTTACTTTCTCTTTTTCCAAATGTTCCATCAGATATTCTTTTACCGAAGGCAGGAATTTTGAAGTGCGTTCATACAGGCTTTTGTGACGTTCAATGGAGTACACTTTCGCTTTCAGTAACATTAAAACAAGAGCCTGATAACCGCTGCCGGTTCCTATTTCCAAGATTTTTTCACCTGGTTTTATTTCCAATAATTCGCTTTGACGCGCAACCGTGTGCGGGCGTGAAATGGTTTGCCCTGCACCAATATTAAAAGCTTCGTCTTCATAGGCATAGGTTTCGTAGAAAATGGTATCGGATCCAAAAAACCAATGACGCGGAATTCTTCCAATGGCCGCCAAAACATTTTCATCGCTGATGCCTTTAGTACGCAGTTTAGCCGCCAGTTCTTTGCGTAATCCTTTATGCCGGTAGGTATCTGTATGTTGCATTGTAAGCAAACCAACAACTAAAATCACAGAGGAGAAGTTCTTCTTCTTCACAAATTCATAAGGACTTTAAAGAAATAGGACAGTCGTCCCATGCTTCATTCATTTTTTTAGTTTAGCCGCTCAAAATTTTGAGATGGATAAAATAAAATTCGGAACAGACGGCTGGCGTGGAATTATTGCTAAAGATTTTACGGTTGATAATGTAAAGCGGGTAGCTAAGGCAACTGCCGATTGGGCACAAAAGCAGGATACTGATGCCAAGATAGTGATTGGCTACGATTGCCGTTTTGGAGGCGGATTATTTTCGCAGGCATCTATCAATGTTTTCTGCAAACAAGGCATTAAAGTTTATTTCGATAAGCATTTTGTTTCTACTCCCATGATTTCGCTGGCCGCAAAAAATCTGGGATGCGAGTTGGGTGTGATTCTTACAGCAAGTCACAATCCGCCTTCATACAACGGATACAAACTGAAATCGAAACACGGTGGTCCGCTGATTCAGAAATATATTAATGAAGTGGAAGCCTTGATTCCGGATAATTACGAAACAGAAGATGTTTCGCTGGAAGAGTGGGAAGTAAAAGGGTTGTTGGAGTTTGTTGATTTAGAAACGATGTATTTTGAGGCGGTTGAAAATTATTTCGACCTCGAAGCGATTAATGATAATTCGGAATTGGTAGTGGCCTACGATGCCATGTATGGCGCAGGGCAAAGTATTTTTCCGCGCATTATGCCGCATGCCGATTTTCTGCATTGCGAATACAATCCAAGTTTTTACGGGCAGGCTCCGGAGCCTATTGCCAAGAATCTGAAAGAACTGGAAACTTACCTGCGCGAAATGAAACACGTTGATATTGCTATTGCGACCGATGGCGATGCTGACAGAATAGGTTTATACAATGCAGGAGGAAAATTTATTGATGCGCATCACATCATTCTGTTGCTTATTCATATTCTGCATAAGTATAAAGAGATGACCGGTAAGGTGGTGATTGCTTTTTCGGTTTCGAACAAGGTGAAGAAGCTTTGTGAACAATACGGAATACCTTATGAGGTAACTAAGATTGGTTTCAAATACATCTGTGAGATTATGCAGAATGAAGACGTGCTGGTAGGCGGGGAAGAGAGCGGAGGCATTGCCGTGAAAGGTCATATTCCGGAACGCGATGGAATTTGGGACGGCTTGGTAATTGTTGAACACCTTGTAAAGAACGAACAGAAACTACAAGACCTGATTGACGAAGTATATGCCGTGGTGGGAAAATTCTCCTACAACCGCGATGATTTACATTTAAAGGAAGAACAGAAATTGCAGATTATGGAAAACTGCAAAAACGGCACTTATAAAGATTTTGATGGCGTACCTGTAAGTGGTGTCGAAGATTTAGACGGCTACAAATTTTATCTGGTAGATGAAGAAAACGTAATGATCCGCGCCAGTGGTACTGAACCGGTGCTACGCGTATATGTTGAAGCCAGCAGCGAAGAGCGTGTGCAGATTATCTTAGATAAAGTGCGGAAGACGCTTTTAGGGTAAATCAATGGCACACGAATGAAACGGGTACAACAGATTAAAAAGGATTTAAAATCTGTATCAATCAGTATTATCTGTTTTATCAGCGTGCTATTCTCTTCCGCACAAGATTCAACCTTCCACAAAAAAAGCTTCCTCGATTTTCCCGACCACATCAATCAAAAAAGATTAACCGGTGTTTGCGTAGGTTCTGTGGGCGTGTATTCTGCTTTTATGGCGGTGGTGGGTGTTGAGTGGTATGGCAAACAACCCAATGGTAAGTTTCATTGGTTCAGCGATGAACGGGAGTGGAACCAGGTAGATAAAGCGGGACACCTTTATGTGCCGTATTTTACAACGGTGTTTACATATAACATGCTGCGCTGGAGCGGTATGAAGAATACACCGGCTGCACTTACTGCGGGGGCATTTGGTTTTTTGTCCCTGGCTGCTATTGAAATACCGGATGGGCTTACCAATAAATACGGGGCAAGCTGGAGCGATATTGTTTTCGATTTTGGCGGTGCGGCTTTTGCCACTACACAATATTTAATCTGGAAGGAACAACGCATTACCATCAAGTATTCGTTGCATGCAGTGGATTATCCTCATGGCGAACTTGCTGACCGTGCCGGTGACCTTTACGGAAAAAGTTTTGGCGAAAAAATTCTGAAAGATTATAACGGCATAACTACCTGGATGAGTTTTAATCTTTACTCATTCAACCATAACATAAAGCCCAAATGGCTGAACATTGCTTTTGGTTACGGTGCAGGGAATATGTATGGAGGTTTTGAAAATAAATGGACCGATAAAAACGGAGTGTATCACGACCGGAGTGATGTAAAGCGTTATCGTAAGTTTTTCATTTCGTTAGATGCTGATTTCACAAAGTTTAAAACCAACTCAAAAGCTGGCAAGATGATTCTTGGTGTTTTGAATATTGTAAAACTACCTATGCCTGCATTGGAGTTTAATACACTCGGGCAGGTGGTGTTTCACCCTATGTATTTTTTGAATCTGGATGTGCCTTTGTATTTAAGGAAGTAGAATCTGTTTGTCTGCCACTATTAAAAAATGGTCGAAGAAAAATTCCTTCTTCAGCAATTCTGTTTTAAGAATTTTGAACCCCTGTTTTTCTAAAAAGGTTTTGTATTCCTTTAAATTGTATTGATGTGGATGAAGAATATCTCCGGGTATTACGCGGAAGAGATGTTTAAAGAAAGGAAAGTTGTGTGCATCAATAGATAGAATAATCGTTCCTTTTTCAGCGCAAACTTCTTTCAGCTTTTTAAATCCCTTTTCAATATCGTGAACATGGTTAATGCAGTTCATGCAGAAAACCAGATCAAATATTTTGTTAGTTCTATATTCCTCAACGGTGCTTTTTACAAAAGCTGTATTTTGGTAATCACTTTTGCAGAAAAATGGAGTTTGCTTTTCGTATTCATCAATCAGAGGGTCAACCGCAGTTACTTTGTTTTCGG
>CAIYOV010000174.1 GCA_903927935.1 uncultured Bacteroidota bacterium
CACGCAATCAAAGCAGAATTGCAGACAGCGCCACCATTAACCCGGGCTACATTCCGCGCCCCACCGACCAGTTGGTGAACTTTGCCATGTTCTTTCAGGATTACATTCCAAAGTTCAAGTTTATTAAAGTGCATGTGAGCATGGTGTTTGGCACCGGATTGCCTTTTGGCCCTCCGGGTCGCGATAAATACAAAGATGTTTTAAAGCTTCCATCCTATAAAAGGGTAGATATTGGTTTCAGCGGACAACTTTGGAATCCTGTTTGGGCTAAACAGAAAAACGTATTTAATCAGGGTTTGAAAGGCGTTTGGATTTCGCTGGAGGTGTTTAATATTTTTGGAATCAGCAACACTGTTTCATATCTG
Source organism: uncultured Bacteroidota bacterium (assembly GCA_903927935.1). GTDB lineage: Bacteria > Bacteroidota > Bacteroidia > Chitinophagales > LD1 > Bog-950. The sequence continues at coordinate 366 of CAIYOV010000174.1, forward strand.
TGGGTGCGTGATATCAGTAACACGCAGTATGCGGTACCAAACTATCTTTCTTCCAGAAGGATAAATGCAAAACTTGTGGTTAATTTTTAAAAAAAAGGATTCTGTTCTACGCGCTGAAATTAGCACGCACTTCAAAGTATTTTACTAACTCTTCGAGTGCACTTTTAGGTCCGCCTGTTTTTTTCGACCTGATGTAATTAGCTTCCAGTTTAACAACATATTGTCTACTTCCGGTTTCGAGCCAACGCGAAAGATAGTAGTAGGTATGAATGCTAATATCATTCCCTTCATACACCGGTTTGCCTTTAATTACTTTCAGATAGCGCTTGTAGGTTTCTGCACATTTATCATATCTCTTTATCGAAAAATAACCAATCATTAATGTCAGAAAAATACTGTCAGTGGTGCCTGATAAATTCAATTGCTGGTAAGAAGTAAGCAACGACTCCAAAGTTTCAATACCGGTTTTAATTTTCTCTCCTCCCTGCAAAATCTGCAAAGCACCATACAACATCCGCACACTCACCAGATCATTTTTATATTGTTTATCCCATATATCTAAAGCAATCATTTCCGCACATTTGTCAGAAAGTTGTTTCATCAGTTTCTGCTCCGAATCAGTAACAAGGTTATGATAATCACTACGGTGCACTGAATAATGATAAGAAGAAAGGAACCGTGTTGACTGTACTGCAATCGAAAATATCTGAGGTAAATTGAGATAATTATTCCAGAATTTAACCGAGCTGTAATGCTTGTTTAATTCTTTAAAATGCCGTTTACCTTCGGTGCTATCAATATTTATTAAGGGTGAATTCATTAGTAAAAAACCAAAAATCCCTTTTATGTCAAACAGAAATGGGAACACCACATGACTATTATTGGTAAGTTCTTTTTCTAATTTTTTAATCAATTCCAAATCGCTTTCCTTATCAAACATTCCGGGATGGAAATAATAAACCGTATACAAATGGGCATACTGGCTTACAACACGGATAGAAGCTGAAGTATGTGAATGATACTGCTGGTAAAACTCCAGTAACTTATTCAGTTGTTCAGGGCTCTTTGTTTCAGAAGAAATATAAAGCGTAGAGCGGAGTTGAGAAATGATGCGGCTAAATGTTTTCTCATTCTCTATCGCCTCTTCTAAGCTTGTATTTAGTTTAAACCCTGTAGTGGCATCGCGGGTAAGAAACGCCTGCTGTGCCAAAAATTTTAAAACAAAAATGAGAGACAAGAAATCTTCTACCTGATCGGCAATGTCCAGCAAACATGCAGCTCTAAAGTTTGCTTCTTTTATTTTCCCATCGTTCACCAATCGCTCTATGAGCAAAACATTATGATGAAGGTAATTGGGATAGTTCTGAGATAATAAATAGGAAAGTTTAAAGGTATATG